>BADC01000388.1 GCA_000333435.1 Corynebacterium-like bacterium B27
ATCTGGGGCAAGCTCGCCGACCTCACCAACCGCAAGCTGCTCATCCAGCTCTCGCTGCTCGTCTTCGTGGTGGGCTCAGGCCTCGCCGGACTCTCGCAGTCCACCGAGATGCTCATCCTCTTCCGCGTGCTGCAGGGACTCGGCGCCGGCGGCCTCACCGCCCTCGTGCAGGTGGCGATGGCCGACATCATCCCGCCGCGCGAGCGCGGGCGCTACATGGGGCTGCTCGGCGCCGTGATGGCGGTCGCCACCGTCGGCGGCCCGCTCCTCGGCGGTGTGATCACCGACTCCATCGGCTGGCGCTGGAACTTCTACATCGCCGTTCCGTTCGCGGTCGCCGCGATCATCGTGCTGCAGCGAACGCTGCACATCCCGACGCACAAGCGCAAGGTCACCATCGACTACCTCGGCGCGGCGCTGATCGGCGGCGGGGTGTCGCTGCTGCTCATCTGGGTCAGCCTCGCCGGCAACCAGTTCGAGTGGGGTTCGGTCACGAGCATCCTGATGGTCGTCGGTGCGGTGCTGCTGCTGGCCGCCGCAGTGGTCACCGAGCTCAAGGTGAAGGAGCCCATCATCCCGATGACGCTCTTCACCAACCGCACCTTTTGGCTCGCGGTCATCGCGTCCATCTCGGTCGGTGTCGCCATGTTCGGCACGAGCGTCTTCCTCAGCCAGTACATGCAGCTCGCGCGCGGCAAGACGCCCACCGAATCGGGCCTGTACACGATCCCGATGATCGCGGGTGTGCTGCTCTCGAGCGTCGTGATCGGTCAGGTGATCAGCCGCACCGGAAAGTGGAAGCGGTACATGGTGCTCGGCAGCATCCTGCTCACCATCGGCCTCGCGCTCATGGGTACGATCCGGTACGACACGAGCTTCGCCCTGGTGTTCGTCTACATGTTCGTGATGGGCGCCGGTGTCGGCATGGTGATGCAGAACCTCGTGCTGATCGTGCAGAACGCGGTGAATCCGCGCCAGATCGGGACGGCGAGCGCATCCGTCGCCTTCTTCCGGAGCCTCGGCGGCACCATCGGGGTGAGCGTGATGGGCGCCGTGCTCGGCAGCCGCATCACCAGCCTCGTCACCGACGGCATCGTGAAGCTCGGCATCGACCCGGCGCAGGCCGGCAACCTCGGTGACGGCGGCATCCCGAAGCGGCTGCCTTACGGCTGCAGCACCGCCTGAACCTCGATGGTGATGGTGACCTTGTCGCCGACGAGCACGCCGCCGGTCTCGAGGGCGGCGTTCCAGTTCACGCCGAAGTCGTTGCGGTCGACCTCGGTCTTCGCACTGAAGCCGGCCTTGTAGTTGCCGTACGGGTCGGTGCCGAAGCCGCCGAACTCGAAGTCGAAGGTGACGGGCTTGGTGACGCCCTTGATGGTGAGATCGCCGTCGACCTTGTAGTCGCCGCCCACCTGGCGCACGCCGGTGGAGACGAAAGTGAACTGCGGGTGGGTGGGG
>BADC01000387.1 GCA_000333435.1 Corynebacterium-like bacterium B27
GCGGCATCGCTGATGGGGGCCCGCCGGGGGCGCTCGTGGCGTCGCTTTCGTGCTGGGCGGCCTCGCCATCGCGAACGTGGTCGGGGTGCCGGCAGGAACCTCCTTCGGCCAGCAGTACGGCTGGCGGAGCGCCTACCTCCTGGTCACCGTCATCTTCGCCGTGGCGCTCGTGGCGATCGTCGTGGCGGTGCCGTTCCGGCCGGGTGATCCACGGGCGACCCTCCGCAACGAGCTCAGCGCGTTCACCCGTCTGCAGGTGTGGCTGACGCTCATCCTCGGTTCTGTGGGTTTCGGCGGCATCTTCGCCGTCTACACCTACGTGGCGCCGGTGGTCACCGACGTGGCGGGGCTGCCGGCGGCGTTCGTGCCGTGGGCGCTCGTGGTATTCGGCATCGGCATGACGACGGGCACGTTCGTGAGTGGCTGGCTGGCCGATCGCTCCGTCACCAGCGCCCTCCTCATCAGTCTCGGCGCCGTTGGCGTCTCGGTGCTCGGCTTCGCTCTGTTCGCGGGCTCCGCAGCCGGCATCATCGTGTTCCTGCTGCTCATCGGGGCGTGCGCGGGCGCCTGTTCGCCCGCCATCCAGACCCGGCTCATGGACGTCTCGCACAACGCCCAGTCGATCGCCGCGGCCCTCAACCACTCGGCGCTCAACATCGGCAACAGCCTCGGCGCATTCCTCGGCGGCCTCGCGATCGCCGGCGGGTTCGGCTACCTCTCGCCCGCACTGGTCGGCGTCGGACTCGCGGCGGCCGGCTTCGCGGTGCTGCTCGTCTCACTCGGCATCGATCGCCGGAGGCGCCTCGCTCGCTAGGGTGTGGACATGTCCGTGCGCCGCGCCACCCTCGACGACCTCGACGAGCTCGCTCCGCTGTTCGACGCCTACCGCGTCTTCTACGGCCTCCCGATCGACCCGGAGGCGCCGTCGGCCGCGCGCGACTACCTCGCCGAACGGATGCGCCTGGGCGAGTCGATCGTGCTCGTCGCCCCGTCGTCGGCCACGTCCGCACCGGACCCGACTGCTGCGCCCGCGCGGCTCGACGGTTTCACTCAGCTCTACCCGACGTTCTGCTCGCTCGAGCTCGCGCCGGTGCTCGTGCTCTACGACCTCTTCGTGCGCCCGGATGCGCGGGGCCGCGGCACCGCGACCGCCCTGCTCGAGGCGGCGCGCCGGCTCGGCGTCGAGGCCGGCGCCTGCCGCCTCGAGCTCTCGACGGCGCACACCAACACTGCGGCGCAGCGCCTCTACGAGTCCCTCGGCTGGCAACCCGACGCCGCCTACCGCCACTACGAGCTCCCGCTCCGCTGACCCGCCGCACCCGCACCCGCCCGCATTTCAGGAGTCGCCGGGCGATCGTGCGGTTTTTCAGGAGCCGGGGGCCTGAGAACGGGCGGATCGCCTGAGAACGGTACGACGGCGGCTTCGCCTGGAGGAAAGGCAGCCAGAGCGGTGGCGGCGGAGGGTCCGGCTGCGGGACTCGAACCCCACGACGCATCGCGTCGTGCGTCGCCCGGGGCGGCCACGCGCGCGACTCAGGGCGGTCAGAGGGGGCGGCTG
>BADC01000386.1 GCA_000333435.1 Corynebacterium-like bacterium B27
GTCGGGCGCGGGGTGCCCCGATGAGCGCCGTCGCGTCCGCCGGCAGCGGCGCGGGGCCGGCCGAGGCCACCGCTCCGACCGGCGCCCGCCGTGTCAGTGCGATCGGCACGATCAACCCCGTCGCGAAGCTCGCCGCATCGCTCGTGCTGAGCGCCATCCTCCTGGTCACGATCGACTGGGTCTCGGCGGCCGTGGCGCTCGCGCTCGAGAGCGTGCTCCTGGTGTGGGCGGGGCTCGGCCCCCGCGCGTTCTTCCGCCGCACGGCTGCGATCTGGATCGCGGCTCCGCTCGCGGGTCTGACGACCCTCCTGTACGGCGTGACGAGCGGACAGGTGTACTGGCAGTTCTGGCTGATGGAGATCAGTGACGGGTCGATCTCGCTGGCCGTCGCCACGGTGCTCCGCATCCTCGCCATCGGCCTGCCCGCGGTCGTTCTGTTCGCCACCATCGACCCCACCGATCTCGCCGACGGGCTCGCGCAGGTCTGGCACCTGCCGAGCCGCTTCGTGCTCGGCGCCCTCGCCGGGATGCGCCTGATCGGCCTCTTCCTCCAGGACTGGCGTCAGCTCGAACTCGCCCGGCGTGCTCGTGGCCTCGGCGACTCCGGCCGCATCCGGCGCTTCGCCGGCCAGGCGTTCGCCCTGCTCGTGCTCTCCATCCGCCGGGGCAGCAAGCTGGCCACGGCGATGGAGGCCCGCGGATTCGGCGGTGCCACCGTGCGAACGTGGGCGCGACCCTCGACCTTCGGCCGACGCGAGTGGCTGCTCGTGCTGGCCGGTGGGGCGATCGGGACGGTGGCGCTGACGGTGTCGATCGCGACCGGTTCATTCAACCTGATCGTGGGATGAGGGAGCGATGACGGTCATCCTCATCGACGGACCCAGCGGGTCGGGCAAGACCGCCCTCGCCCTCCGGATGCGCGACGACTGGGCGGGTGCCGACGTCCCGACCGTGGTGCACCTCGACGACGTCTACCCGGGCTGGGACGGCCTCGCGGCGGGGAGCGCGCACCTCACCCGGCACCTCCTCGAACCGCTGCGCGCCGGTTCGACCGCGCGCTGGCGACGTTACGACTGGGCGGCCGGCCGCTCCGCCGAGTGGCACGACGTCGATCCCGCGCGTCCGCTCATCGTGGAGGGCTGCGGCGCGCTGTCCCGGCGCAACGCCGAACTCGCCGACCTCGCCATCTGGGTCGAAACCGACGACGCCACCCGCAAGGTGCGTGCGTTGGCCCGCGACGGCGAGCTGTACCGCCGCGAGTGGGACCGCTGGGAGACGCAGTGGCAGGAGTTCGTGACGCGCGAGCAGCCGCGTGAACTCGCGACGATGGTGGTGCCTACCTGAGCCCGTCGGGTCAGCCCGTCGTGCGCGATTCGATGAACGCCGAGATGACGGGCACCGGGTTCGTCAATCGCCAGAGCGGCCCCGGGTCGCCGATGCGCCGGTCGAGCTCGAGCAGCACGGTCACGTCGCCGTCGGGTGTCGTCACCGTGACGCTGCCGACCTGCTCGCCGAGCGAGCCGGTGGCGATGGGTTTCGCGTCGACGCGGTACTGCAGGGGCGACGCGCCCCAGAGCATCCGTGATTCCGTCGCCATCGCCACGCCCTGCGCGGTGTCGCCCCACGGCGTGGTGTAGGTCACGAACGGCTGGCCCTCGGTCACCACGGGGGTCTGCGTGATGGTTCCCGCGGCCGAGGCGGCGAGGGCTTCGAGGTCGGCGTCGAGGGTGTCCCAATCGGGCTCGCGGATGAACGCGCCGTACAACGTGGCCTCGGCGTCGGCCTGGGCGCCCGTGCCGCCGCTGCCGCCCGCGACCGGGACGGTGAGCGCGAAGAGGTAGCAGACGCCCGCCTGATCGGTGTAGCTGCGCGAGACACCGGTGTAGCCGAGGTCGGCGCGGTAGGCGGCGAGGTTGTCGACCCGGCGGTTGCCGGGGAGCACGACGTCGTCGGCGTCGGACGACATGATCTCGGCGATCGACGCCTCCGAGTAGGCGAGGGCACTGATGCGGGCGAGGTCGGATGCGGTGCCCAGGTCGTTCTCGTCGAGCCCGGTGGCGTCGACCAGCGTGATGCCGGTGAGGTCGCGAGCGGCCAGCCAGGCGTCCGCCGCCTCGAGGTAGTCGTCGATCGAGCCGTAGGCCCAGCGGGCGAGGGTGTCGGCGTGGTTGTTGCTCGACCCGAGGAGCATCGCCTGCATCATCTCGCGCTGGGTCCAGTTCTCGCCCTGCGCGACCGGCACGGTGCGTGCGCTCTCGGCGACGTACTGGGTGTAGCCGTCGGCATCGGCTTTGGTGACCGCGATGGTGGGCCCCTGCGCGCCGGCGGCGAGGGGCTTGGCGTCGAGCACCACGAGCGCGGTGATGATCTTCGCGACACCGCCCATCGGCACAGCTTCGGTGAGACCGCCGGATGCGAAGACGGGCGAGGCGACGTCGGCCACGATCGCGCTGGCGCCGGTGGTGGGCATGGTCGGCGCGGCGGCGGCACCCGACTCGGCGGGGGAGTCGGCGACGGATGCGCTCGCCGGCGGCAGCGGACCGACCAGTGTCGCCGGGCCGTACAGTCCGAGCCCGAGGATGACGACGACTCCGACCACCACGACGAGTGCTCGGAGCGCCTTACGTCCCGCCGAATTCGCCATGCGTCCAGGCTACGGGGCGCACCATCGCCTCCGGGGTATCGACTCGGTTGCGGATACCTGGGTAAATGCTGCAGACGGGCGTCTCAGGCCCAGCCGAGTTCGTGCAATTTCTCGTCGTCGATGCCGTAGTAGTGCGCGATCTCGTGAACGAGGGTGATGTGCACCTGGTCGCGTAACTCGTCGAGGTCGTCGCAGATCGCGAGCAGAGGCTCGCGGAAGACGGTGATGCGGTCGGGCATCTCGCCGAAGCCGTACTGCCCGCGCTCGGTGAGAGCGACTCCGTCGTAGAGGCCGAGGAGGTCGAGCGAGCCGTCCTCCGGGCGATCCTCGACGACGAACACCACGTTGTCGAGGCCGTCCATCATGTCGTCAGGCAACTCGTCGAGTTCGTCGGCGACCAGCTGCTCGAAGGCGTCGGCATCGAGCTCGACCATGGGCATCCTGTCGTGACGGAGAGACGACGATGGCCCGGGACGAACCCGGGCCATCGAGTTGGGGTGAATAACGGGACTCGAACCCGCGACATCCGGCACCACAAGCCAGCGCTCTACCAACTGAGCTATATCCACCATGACCGCCGTGCAATCGAGATTGCCTGGCGACGAGAAAATATTCTATTACATCCTCGCGTCGAATTCGCGCACAACGTCGGCCGAGATGGTCTTGAGGTCGGCCGAGGTGGGCCCGGGCTCGGCGATGAACACGGCTTTGCGGTAGTACTCGAGCTCGCGGATCGACTCCAGGATGTCGGCCAGCGCGCGGTGCCCGCCGGCCTTCTCGGGGGCATTGAAGTACACCCGCGGGAACCAGCGACGGGAGAGTTCCTTGATCGACGACACGTCGATGCTGCGGTAGTGCAGATGCCCGTCGACGCGAGGCATGAACTTCGCGAGGAACGAGCGGTCGGTGCCGATCGTGTTGCCCGCGAGCGGCGCCGACTGCGGTGCGGGTGCGAAGCGCAGGATGTACTCCAGCACCTGGTACTCGGCGTCGGCGAGGCTCACACCGTTCGGGATCTCCTCGGCGAGACCGCTGGTCTCATGCATCTTCGTGACGAAGTCGCTCATGTTCGCCAAGGCGGAGTCGTCGGGTTTGATCACGATGCTGAAGCCGGGGTCGACCAGTGCGAGGTCGAAATCCGTGACGACGACCGCCACCTCGACCAGCTCGTCGACCTCGAGGTCCAGTCCTGTCATCTCGCAGTCGATCCAGACGAGACGATCCGAGGAAGCACTCATGCCCCGAGTCTAGGGCGTGCCGATGACACCGAGGGCCGCGCGGGAGCGGGATGCCGGGCTCGTAGACTTGCGGCGATGATCATCACACTCGCCGTCCTGCTCTTCGTCAACGCCGCCTGGAACGCCATCGTGTGGCCCCAGTTCTTCAAGCGGGTCAACCGCGACGAACGTTCCCGTGACGCGGCGGGCAAGCCCACGCCGTTCCTCATCGTGCACGCCGTGCTCATCGGCATCTCGCTGCTCATCGCCGTGATCTCGGCTGTGGTGGCCGTGGTGGCGCTCGTCACGATGTGACCAGTGCGGGCGAGGGTCGGCCGGGACCCGAGTGTGCCCCTGGCTGGATTCGAACCAGCGACAAACGGATTAGAAGGCCGGTGCTCTATCCACTGAGCTACAGGGGCGACCCGAAAAGCGTACTACG
>BADC01000385.1 GCA_000333435.1 Corynebacterium-like bacterium B27
CGGGCGGCTCGTTGCTGCTCGACGACGAGATCGTGTTTTCCTACCGACGGCACGCCGGCAGCGTCTCCGCGGTGACGGGGCCCGACGGGGCGAAGTTCGCGGAGGAACGACGGCTGTTCGACGAGACGGCAGAGCGGATGCGCGCGCTCGGCTGGCCACGTGCCGCTCGCGCGGCCCGCCACCACCTCACCTCCCGCCTGAACGCGCTGAGCGAGCTGCCGGCCGCTGTGCGGGCGCACGATCCGGCCGGGCGTCGCGCGCTCCTGCGCCACGCGCTCCGCTGAGGGGCTGACGGGCTGAAGCGCTGACGAGCTGACCGGCTGACCCTCAGGCGAGGGCGCGCACGCTGAAGGCTCGGCGGTAGGCCGCGGGCGTGGTGTTGAGGGTCTTCGCGAAGTGGTGGCGCATCACTGCTGCGGTGCCGAAGCCGCTCTCCGCGGCCACCGCGTCGAGGCCGAGCGCGCTCTCCTCGAGCAGCATCTGCGCGCGCAGCAGACGCTGGCGATTGAGCCATGCGCCGGGCGTCGCACCGAGGTCGGCCTTGAATCGGCGGGCGAAGGTGCGCGGCGACATCAGGGCGCGGCGCGCGAGCTCGTCGATGGTGAGTTCCTGGTCGAGGTGTTCGAGCATCCAGTCGGTGACCTCCGCGAAGGAGTCGTTCTGGCTCGCCGGAATGGGGGTGGCGATGTACTGCGCCTGCCCGCCCGCACGCTGCGGCGGCACCACCATGCGCCGCGCCACCACGTTCGCCGCGGCGGCGCCGAGCTCCGAGCGGATGAGGTGGAGGCACGCGTCGATGCCCGCCGCGGTGCCGGCGCTCGTGATGATGCGGCCGTCCTCCACGAAGAGCACGTCGGCGTCGACCTCGATGTCGGGGAACTCGCGGGCAAGGCGGTCGGCGTGCATCCAGTGGGTGGTGGCCGACCGGCCCGAGAGCACGCCCGCCTTGGCGAGGGTGAAGGCGCCGCTGCAGACGCTGAGGAGCCACGCGCCTCGGGCCGCCGCATCCTGGATCACCGCGGCGATGGCCGGATGCACGTCGCTGTCGATGTCGTGCGCCGGCACGCACACGAGGTCGGCGTCGGCGGCCGCGGCCAGCCCGTTGGGGATGGTCATGTCGAAGCCCATGCTGGTGGGCACCGGACCCGGCTCGGCGGCGACGATGGTGAAGTCGAAGACGGGGCCGCCGTGCTCGGAGCGGTCGATGCCGAAGGCCTCGCAGACGACGCCGAACTCGAACGGGGCGACCCCGGGGATGGCCAGCAGAACGACTTTTCGCAACATGCTGGCAGGATATCGACGATCACCGAGAAAAGTCGAGGCGAACTGACGGCTACCGTGCCGTGTCGCAACCCTCCACGGCCGGTTGAGGGTTTACGATCTGCGACTTGACGTGAGCGAACTACACCGATGTAATTAGGGAACGGGGTTTTCGGCAGGTCGCAGAGTGGTTCAGAGGGTGGAGCGTGATATGGCAATGTCAGACTATCGCTCGGGCGTTCCGGACGACTGGTTCATCGACCCGGTCAATCTCGGCGTTCCCGGCGTCCGCCAGCCTGACGCGGAGGAGAATCCGCTCGCCTGGCAGGCCGACTCCTTGTGCGCGCAGACCGATCCCGAGGCGTTCTTCCCGGAGAAGGGCGGCTCCACTCGCGACGCCAAGCGCATCTGCACCTCGTGCGAGGTCAAGGCGCAGTGCCTCGAGTACGCGCTCGCCAACGACGAGCGGTTCGGCATCTGGGGTGGCCTGAGCGAGCGCGAGCGCCGCAAGCTGCGCAAGAAAGCCGTGTGACCGCGTTCACACGCGATTCATAAGAAGCCCGGCACGCCGGAGCGCTGACGATGAATGGTGACGGCCGCGCTTAGAGTCGTTGCGATGCACGCCCGAGTCACTGCCGTCCTCGTCGCCTCGAACGGCGCCGAACACCTTCCGCGAACCCTCGAGGCCATCGCGGCGCAGACCAGAGCGCCGGATGCGCTGGTCGTCGTCGACTGCGCATCCACCGACAACTCGGCCGCACTGCTCGCCGCCGCCCTGCCCACCCGCTTCATCTCGGCATCCACCCGGCTGAGTTTCGGAACCGCCGTCGCCCACGCCCTCGGTGTGGCGCCCCCGCCGTCGTCGGAGAACGAGTGGCTCTGGCTGCTCGCCCACGACTCCGCCCCCGCCCCGGACGCGCTGGCGGCGCTGCTCGCGGCCGTCGAGGTGAACCCCTCGGTCGCCGCCGCGGGCCCGAAGCAGACCGAGTGGGACGACACGGCCTACATTGCGGAGTTCGGCGAGACCATCACCCGGTTCGGCGCGAGCGTTCCCCTCGTCGAGACCGAACTCGACCAGGCGCAGCACGACCGCATGAGCGACGTGCTCGGGATGGGGGCGGCCGGCCTCCTCGTGCGGCACACCGTCTGGAACGAGGTCGGTGGCTTCGACCCGGCGCTCCCCACGGCCGACAACGCACTCGACTTCGCCATCCGCGTGCGCCTGGCCGGGCACCGCGTGCTCGCCGTGCCGGCCGCGCGGCTCGCCACCGACGGCGACGGCTTCTCCGGCCCCGGGCGCTCGATCCGGGGCAGTGCCCGCCGCAAGCGGCAGACCGCGCGTCGCGCCGCCCAGTTGCACCGCCGGCTGGTCTACGCGCCGCCGTTCGCGGTCGTGTTCCACTGGCTCTCGCTCGTGCCACTCGCCGTGGTGCGCTCGCTCTACCAGCTGGTGCGCAAGCAGCCCGGCGCCATCGGCGGCGAGTTCGCCGCCGCGTTCAAGACGGCGTTCGGATCGAAGATCGGCGAGTCGCGCCGGCGGCTCAAGGCGGCCAAACGGGTGGGCTGGAAGGCGATCGCGCCGCTCCGGATGCCGGGCGACGAGGTGCGCCGCCGGCGGTCGTTGCAGCGCGAGATCGCGCTGACCTACCTGCGCGGATCGCGGGACCGCATCCAGTTCATCTCCAG
>BADC01000384.1 GCA_000333435.1 Corynebacterium-like bacterium B27
AGGCTGGTGCGTCGGCGCGCGTCCGCAAGCCCAGACGGCCTTGGTTGAACCGGTCAATGCGCTGGAGCGGGACGAGGACTTGCAAGGCATCTGGCGCCATTACGTCAACGGCCAACTGACCGGACCCTATCAGGATCTGTTCGCGCGGGTCGACCGGCTGATCCTGCTCGCCGCGCCCAGCTTCGACATCGTGCTGCGCTGGCGGATCGAGCAGGAAGAGGCGCTCCGCCGTGAACGCGAAGGCGGCATGTGCGACGCTGAGATCGCCCGCTTCATCCAGCATTACGAACGGCTGACCCGCCACATCCTCAGCGAGATGCCGGCGCGCGCGGACCTCGTCGTCCCACTCGCCGAGGATCGCTCGCCGCGCCTCAGAGGATGATCTCGAAGCTCCCGCCGCCGCCCGGCTCGCCCGCATAGCGGATCGCGCCGTGGTGGAGCAGCACCACCTGCCGCGCGAAGCTCAGCCCCACGCCGGTGCCGGCGCGCTTGGTGGTGAAGAAGGGCAGGAAGATCTCGCCGAGATACTGCTCCGGTACGCCCGGCCCATTGTCTTCGACCATGATCCGCACGCGATCGAGCGGCAGCGCCTCGATCGACAGGGACACACGCGGCGCGGGGCCATGCTCGCTGGCCGCCTCGCCGCCGTTCTTCATCAGGTTGAGCACGACTTGCGAAAGCAGCTCGGGATCTGCGTTCAGCTGCAAGCGATCGGGCGCGACCGACACCGCCAGCTCGACCCGCTCGCCCACGGGCATCGCGCGATAGAGCCGCGCCAGCTCGTCGGCCCACGTCCTCGCGGCGAAGCGGCGCGGCGCGATGGCGGGGGCGCGGCTGAACTCGCGATAGC
>BADC01000383.1 GCA_000333435.1 Corynebacterium-like bacterium B27
CGACCCGCGTCTTCATGAAGCGGATGATGCGCTGCGTTTTGGGAGTGCATCCTCCCGTTCGACGATCGGGATCTGCAGGGGCGAGAGGGCCACGACGGTGTACGGCTCAGTCACGTCAACTCCTTCGTGGTGGTTCGTGAGAGCCATGTTAGCGCACTATCAGATCGCGTCAACAGTTAAATCGTTGTATTTGCAGGTACGTAGCCGCCCATGGATATCGGATGAGTGATCGCTAACTCATCAGTTGTACAACAGCGACAAGGCACAGGTGGCCGGTGGGCTGACGACTGCCCGGGGGCCCGCGATTGTCGCCGGCGCGCAGGAGCTCAGCTCGACGCGGCGCCGGCACTGACGCGCCGAAGCGCGCGATCGATGACATCACCATCCGGTACGCGTGCGGGGGGTCACTGTTCTCGACAGTGCGGCGTCGCTCGCCCCCCGGTCGGATCGCTGACGAGGTGGCGAGCGTCAGGCGGAGAGTTCGGCGAGCTTCTGCTCGATGACCGTGGCGGCGTCGTCGATGAGGGCCTCGCTGATGACGACGCTGGGCAGGAAGCGGAGCACGCTGTCCCAGCTGCCCGAGTCGAGCACGATGACGCCGTTCGCCGCGGCGTGCTTGATGACTGCGGTGAGCGCCTCGGGGTTCGGCTTCTTGGTGCCCGGATGCACGAGCTCGACCCCGAACATGGCGCCCTTGCCGCGCACCTCGCCGACCACCGAGAACTTCTCGGCCCAATCGCCGATGCGAGCGAAGAACGCACGCTCCACCCGCTGCGCCTCGGCGATGAGATTCTCGCGCTCGATCAGGTCGAAGACGGCGAGGGCCGCCGCCGTCGAGACGGGGTTGCCGCCAAAGGTGCCGCCGATGCCGCCGGGCTGCACCGCATCCATGATCTCGGCGCGGCCCGTGACCGCGGCGAGCGGAAAGCCGCCCGCGATGCCCTTTGCGCTCGTGACCAGGTCGGGCACCACACCGTGGTGCTCGATGGAGTACCAGGCGCCCGAGCGGGCGATGCCGGCCTGGATCTCGTCGGCCACGAACACGATGCCGTTCTCGGTGCAGAACTCGCTGAGCCGCTTGAAGAAGCCGGGCGCGGGGATGATGATGCCGCCGTCGCCCTGGATCGGCTCGACGAAGAGGGCGGCAAGCTCGGTGGCACCGATGTGGGTGGTGATGTAGTCGATGGTGCGCTCGGCCGCTTCTTCGCCCGTCATGCCCTCGGGGTCGCGGAAGGGGTAGCTGATCGGCACCGAGTAGATGTCACCGGGCATCGGGCCCATGCCGGCCCGCTCGGGCCAGGGGCGGTAAGTCATGGCCATGGTGAGATTGGTGCGGCCGTGGAAGGCGTGGTCGAGCGCAGCGATGACCCGGCGGCCGGTGTACTTGCGCGCGATCTTCACCGCGTTCTCGACGGCCTCGGCGCCTGAGTTCACGAGGATGGAGCGCTTCTCGAAGTCGCCGGGCGTGATCTCGGCGAGCTTCTCGGCGACCTTGAGGTAGTTCTCGTACGGGGTGACCGTGAACAGGGTGTGGGTGAGCTTGCCGGCCTGCGCGGCGGCGGCGGCCGCGACATCCGGATGCGCGTGGCCGATGGTGGTGACGCCGATTCCGCAGCCCAGATCGATGATCTGGTTGCCGTCGACATCGACGAGGATGGCGCCCGCACCGTGGTCCATGTAGATGTCGGCGAGGGTGCCCGCGCCGCGGCTCACCGTCTTGCGCCGCCGCTCGTGCATGGCCCGGGAGTTCGGCCCGGGCAGCTCGGTGACGAGCTTGCGCTGCTGAGGAACGGAGAACGCGGTGTCGGAAGCCATGCTCCGAGCCTAACCGCTCGCGTGTTTCCCGCCCGTTTCGGCGGCGTTCACCGCGGCTTGCGCGGGCAGGAGTCGACGTGGTCGTCGACGACTCCGACCGATTGGAGGTAGGCATAGACGATGGTGGAACCCACGAAGGTGAAGCCGCGCTTCTTCAGGTCTTTGCTGAGCCGGTCGGAGAGCTCCGTGGTCGCCGGCAGGTCGCCGAGCCCGCGGGGATGATTCACGACCGGCACCCCGCCGACCCAGCCCCAGAGGTAGTCGGCGAACGCGCCGAACTCCTGCTGCACCTTCTGGAACGCGAGGGCGTTCTTGCGGGTGCCGTAGATCTTAAGGCGGTTGCGGATGATGCCCTCGTCGCCCATCAGCGCTCCGAGCTCCTCGTCGCTCATCGCCGCGACGGCCTCGACGTCGAAGTCGTGGAACGCCTTCGCGTACCCGGCCCGCCGGTTGAGGATGGTCGACCACGAGAGCCCCGCCTGAGCACCCTCGAGCGTCAGCATCTCGAACAGGTGCCGGTCGTCGCGACTCGGCACCCCCCACTCGGCGTCGTGGTAGGCCCGCATGGCGCGCGACCCAGTCGCCCACCCACAGGTGCCGTCGTGCGGGTCGGGCACGGACTCGGGTGCGGTGACGGATGCTTCGCTCATGCCCCGATCATGCCAGTCACCCCCGACATCCGTACGTCATCCCGCCAGGTGCTCCTTCAGCGCTGCGACCACCGCATCGGAGACCGTGTTGGGCCCGCCGAGCACCACGATCTGCGTCGGCTTCAACCGGTCGAGTTCGGCAGCAACCTGCCCCGGCACCCCGGTCGCGGTGACAAGCAGCACGGGCGCCGTGGAGGCGATGGCTGCCGCGGAGCCGGATAGCGCATCCGGAAACACGGCACCCGACGCGACGTAGGCCACGTGCGCGCCCGCCGGGAAGGTGCTCGCCGACACGTTGGCCGACACCTCGAAGCGGTCGGCGCCGCCGATCCGAGCGGCCGGTGCGATGGTGCCGAGGGTGGCCAGAACCTCGCCCGACACGGTGTTCGGACCGCCCAGCACCACGATCCGATTCGGTTTCAAACGCGTGAGTTCGGCGGACGCATCCGCCGGCACGTTATCGCGTGTGACCAGCAGCACCGGTCCGCCGAGGCGACCGGCGGCAGCCGAACCGGAGAGAGCGTCGGGGAAGGTCTCACCCGAGGCGACGTACGCCACCGAAGCCGTCGAGAAGGCCTCGCGGGAGACCCGAGCGGCCACCGCGTAGCGATCTGCGCCGTCGTACCGCAACACGGTCGCGGAGAACACCTTCGCTGCCTCTTGCACCTGCGGACTCACACTCACCGGGCCGCCAAGGATGACGATCTTCGCCGGCCTCAGACGGCGCAGCTCAGCGGCGACTGCGTCGGGGATGCCGTCCCGGGCGGTGAGCAGGACCGGCCCGTGCTGGGCACCCGCTGCCGCCGACCCCGCAAGCGCGTCGGCGAATCCGGCCCCCGAGGCGAGGTAGGCCACGCCGACGCCTGGCGCGAAGGTGCGGGCCGAGACCGCAGCGGACACCGCGAAGCGGTCGGCACCGCCGACGCGGCGCACCACGGGGTGCACGTCGATCGACACCGTCGCGATTCCCGAGAGGCACGGCGGCGTGTTCGCGGCCGCGGTCACGCAGTACTGGAAGCTGTCGACACCCGCGGCGTCCCCGGCCGGCCGATAGGCGAACGCACCGCCGGGGCCGACACCCGTGAGCACCCCGTGAGCCGGATCGGTGACGATACGGAGGTTGTCGGTCGCCGCCACGCCGGTGTCGTTCGCGAACAGTCCGTCGGTGGCGAGCCGGACGATGGCGGAGTCGACGTCGACCTCGTAGTGGTCGTCCACGACGGTCAACGCACCGGGCTGCACGCGGACGGTGACGGTTGCGGTGTTGGACAGACAGGTGGTCTCGGTCGACCGGGCGGTGATGCAGTAGGTGAAGCTGTCGGTGCCATGGAAGCCGGCCGCCGGCGTGTACACGAACCCACCCCCGTCGCGGGCCGCGACCGTTCCGTGGGCGGGCGCGCCCATCAGCGCCGCCATCGCGGGCAGTGTGCCGTGGTCGTTGCCGAGCACACCGGGCGCGGAGACCGAGAGGGTCGTGTTCGAGGGCGTCGAGTAGCCGTCGTCGACCGCCTGGATGGCCTCGGTGTCGAGGAAGACGGTCGCCGTGCCCGACAGACACGAGGCGGGGGCGGAGACATCGACGATGCAGTAGCCGAACGAATCCGATGCACGTGTCTCGGCGAACGGCTCGTAGCGGAACTGGCCGGCAGTCGTCACAGCGACCGTGCCGAGGGCGGGCATCGTGACGATGCGGATCGTCATGACATCGGTCTGGACATTCTTGTCGTTCGCGAACACGCCTGGTGCCGGTGACTCGAACGCATCGCCCATGTCACGAA
>BADC01000382.1 GCA_000333435.1 Corynebacterium-like bacterium B27
GTGCCAGGGCCGCGAGCCCGTAGACGAGCGGGTTCGTTGGGTGCCCGATGAGCCGTGGGAGTTCGCCGGACGTCTCGGCCAGCAAAGCATTGGGGATGTTCCCATCAAGAGCCACCACGAACCCCACCGTCCCGGGTTGAAGCCCGGCATCCGTGAGGATGCTCGTCTGCTCCTCGGGGGTCACCGAACGATATTCGACCGGCCGGCCCCAGCACGGTGCTGGCCGCGGCTGCGAAGTCGTCGCCCGTCCAGGCGACGTCGCCCGAGAGTTCGTAGACCGCGCCCTCGTGACCGGGTGTGGTGAGCACGGCCGCGATCGCTTCCGCGTAGTCCGAACGGGATGCGCTGGCCACGCGGCCGTCGCCGGTGCTGGCGAGGTAGACCCCGGTGGACGCCGCCTGGGCGAGCGAGCTGCCGTAGTTCTCGTGGTACCAGTTGTTGCGCAGGATGGTGGTGGCGAGACCCGACTCGGCCAAGGCCTCCTCGGTCGCCTTGTGCTCGGGGGCAAGGATCAGCGCCGACGTGGTCGCCTGCGGAGCGCTGGTGTAGACGATGCGTGACACTCCGGCACGCTTCGCCCCTTCGATCGCATTGACGTGGAGCGGCACGCGCTGGCCAGGCTCGCTGGTCGAGACGAGCACGAGCGCGTCGGCCCCCGCGAATGCGGCGTCGATCGACGTCGGGTCGGCGAAGTCGACCACTGCGGTGCGCACGCCGGGAATGGCGTCGGCCAGCGCGGCCAGCTTCTCCGCGTTCCGGCCGGTGGCGATGATGTCGGTTGCGGGCACACCGCGCGCGATCAGGTGGTCGACGGCGAGGCGTCCGAGGTGTCCGGTGGCTCCGGTGACGACGATGGTCATGGGTTCGATCCTTTCCGTGGCCCGCATTCTCGAGCCGGTCGTTGGAGAGAACCGGCGCGCATCCGCTTTACTTCCCGACCGATGGTACCCACTTTTCGGTAAGCTAGTGGCGTGACCGAAAGAATCTGGGACGCCATTCACGCCGACTGGCCCGACGCACCCCGCGACGGCCTCACCACACCGTTCGCATCGAATTGCCCGAGCCGCGTGGTGCTCGACCACGTCACGAGCAAGTGGGGTGTGCTCGTGCTCGTCGCACTCTCACAGAAGCCGATGCGCTGGGGCGAGCTGCACCGCTACGTCGAGGGCATCAGCGAGAAGATGCTGGCACAGACCCTCCGCGCCCTGGAGTCCGACGGGTTCGTGCTGCGCGAATCGATGGGCACCGTGCCGCCTCGCGTCGACTACAGCCTCACCGCGCTCGGCGACGAGCTCGCCGCCCTGCTCATCCCGCTCGTGCGGTGGGTCAGCGCCAACGTGCAGCGCACGGCGGTCGCCGCCTGACGCACTCCCGCGTCAGTCGATCCGGCCCGACAAGAACGCGTTGAGCTGCCCGGTCAGCGCCTCGTCGACCGCGACCCGCTCGCCATCGAGCTCGGTCACCGGAACGGCTTGACGGATGCTCGAAATGAGCCAGAGGGAGTCAGCGCGACGCAACTCGCTCGCCCGCAGGCGCACCGCATCCGTCTGGTAGCCGAGGCCGCGCAAGAACTCGAACGCCCGGCGCTGAGTGGTGCCGGGCAGGATGCCCAGCTTCACCGCCGGGGTGCAGAACCGGTCGCCCTCCCGTAACAGCACGCTCGCAGTCGGTGCCTCCAGCACGAACCCGTCGGAGCTGACGAAGACGACCTCGTCGGCGCCGCGTCGCCTCGCCTCGCGGACGGCCGCCGCGTTCACCGCATAGGAGAGGGTCTTGGCGCCCTGCAACAGCCACGGTGCGGTGGTGCCCACATCGTGCCGATAGCCGCGGTCGAGCGTGACCACCCGCACTCCGTCGCGCCGCACCGCCGTGAAGTCGCGGGCGGCCTGAGCGAGCACCCAGGCGGTGGGAGACCCGTCGCCGCCCTCGATGCCCCGCGTGAGCACGAGCTTCACCGCCAGCACCGGAACGGCCGGATGCGCCGCCACCGCCGCGGCGACAGCGGCCCGCCACACCTCGGCGTCGGGTTCGGGCAGGTCGAGCAGTCGGGCCGAGTCCGCGAAGCGGGCGAGGTGCAGCTCGAGGTCGGGCACGCGCCCGTCGACGGCCTGGAGCGAGTCGAACACGCCGTCGCCGCGGGTCACACCGAGGTCGAGCACGCTGAGCTGCGGCTGCGTGGCGTCGGCGAGACGGAAACCCGGGTCGTGCGCGGCCTGCCCGTCTGCCGGCAGGGAGGCGGCGACGCCATCCGTTCGCCCGTCGGTTACACCGATGACGGGTCTAGTGACCAGAATGAGGAGAGGGACCGGCACAGTGCCAGTGTCCTCCGAATCGCACCGGCGGCGAGCGGAACTCGCCGGGAAGAGATAGACCGAGACCATGGGCCAGAACGAATCCGCCACCACCGGGCCGGCCGGCCACGCCGAGCGGACCCACACCCAGCAGACCGACGCCGAGCAGACCCCCGGAAGCGGACGCGCTGGCCGCCGAGGTGGATCTCCCCGCCGTCGGGCGTCTCGGCCCCGGAGAGGATCTTCACCAGCGTCGACTTGCCGGCTCCGTTCTGCCCGGCCAGAGCGTGGATACTGCCGCGCTTCACCGTGAAGCTGACGCCCTTCAGCGCCTGCACGCCGAGGTAGGACTTCGTGATGCCGTCGAGGCGGAGCTCGTCGGGCGCATCCGGGATGCGGCGCACCTGCTCGGCCTGGCCGGGAGCGGGCAGAGTCACTGGTCTTCCTTGGCCCGCACGTAGGTGTCGCCCTCGACGTAATAGTCCTTCGCGTTGTCGGGTGTCACCACGCTGGTGTCGATGTAGAGCGTCTTGTCGGGGCAGGCGGTGGTGTCGTCGTTGTAGGCGGCGAGTGCCATCTTCACCGCGGTCGCACCCTGGTCCCAGGGCTGGTTCGAGGCGGTCGCCTGCAGCGGACCGGTCGGGTCGTCGATCATCTCCTTCACCGAGACCATGCCGCCGTCGTAGCTGGAGAGGATGATGCCGTCGCCCCACAGGCCGGCCTGCTGGAGACCCTGAACCACGCCGCCGTTCATCACGTCGCTCATGCTGTAGACGACCTTGAGGTCGGGGTTCGCGGTGGCGACGTCGCGGATGGGGCCGAGCGCCTTGTCGGGCTTCCACTCGCCGTACTTCGTGTCGAGCTTGTTCACGGTGACGCCGGGGTGGTCCTTCGTCACGCTCTCGAAGCCCTCCATGAAGCCGTTGAAGCGGAGGTCGCTCAGCACGTCGCCCGGGAACCCGCCGATGCCCACGATCTTGATCTCGCCTGAGTCGCCGAACTTCTCGATGGCCTTCTTCGCGGCCACCTCCCCGGCCAGCGATCCGGTGTACTCCTGGTCTTCGGCGACGTAGCAGAAGGTGTCCGGCACGAGGCTCGCGTCGAGGTTCGAGTTGACCGTGACGAGGGGGATGCCGGCCGCCTTCAGGGCGGCGACCGAAGGGCCGACGCCGATCGGGTCGTTGGCGTTCATGATGACGACGTCGACGCCCTTGGCGATGAGGGTCTGGACATCGGAGTTCTGGCGCACGGTGTCGCCGTTCGCGTCGAGCAACTCGATGCGGGCGCCCACCTTGTCGGCCTCGGCCTGGCCGCCCTCGACGAGGGTCTTCCACCAGTCGCTGCCGCTGATGCCGCGCTGGCTCCAGCCGATGACGAGTCCGTTGCCGCTGGCCTTGTCTTCGGGGGTGCTGTCGGCGCTGGATGCGCGGCAGCCGCTCAGTACGAGGGCTGCGGTGGCGAGGGTGGCCGCGCCGAGGGCGATGCGGGCGGCGACCTTGCGGCGGCCCGTGGTGTGACGGGAGACGATCATTGTTCCACTCCTTTGTGACGGTGCTGATCTCAGGTGGTGCAGGGTCTGCGCGGAGGCGCAGGGGCGTGCCGGGACCGCGCCGATGCGGTCCCGGTCCCGGCAGCCGGGCTCAGTCGAGCGGGGTGAAGACCCCGCGCTCGGTGAGCAGCTCGATGTTCTTCGCGCGGGTGGCGCGCTCGCGCGCGAGCCAGCCTTCGCCGGGAGGAGCATCCAGGTACTGGTTCTTCGGGTAGATCGGCTTCTCGTAGATCGCCGCGTACTGCTCGGTGCGGAGGTCTTTGAAGCCGTTGAACACGCCGTTGGCCTGGCGGTCGCGGCGCAGCGCGTCGATGTCGATCGTGGTCGACACGAAGGTGTCGCCGGCGGTGATGCCGGGG
>BADC01000381.1 GCA_000333435.1 Corynebacterium-like bacterium B27
CCCATGAGGAGGGTCATGACGAGCGCGCGAGCACGATCGGGGTCGTCGACCGCGATGCCGTGCACCTCCGTGACCGACTGCGCGAACAACGCCGTGGTCTCGAGGAATCCGGCGGTCTCGACCGCGCTCAGGCCGAGCGAGATGCCGGTGCCGACGAACGGGAGCATCGAGCTCGCCCCGACGGCGGCACCGCCGCTCGTCACCGCGGTGACGTAACGACGCTCGAGGATGACCAGGAGTTCAGCCGGCGAGGCATCCGGGTGCATGCGCCGGATGCTGCGGAGGTGCGCCAGCACCGCCGGTCGGTGGATGCTCAGCACGCGGTCGATGTTCCGCTCGAGTCGAGTCGCCATGCTTCTACTCTGGTCGGTTCTGCTGAAGAGTGCGGGAGAATGACGGGTTATGGGTGCAAATCGTGACGTCGGCAAGGCGCTCGTGCAGTTCTCGATCGTCGACGCACTCGTCGCGGGTCTGTTCGACGGTGTGTTCCCGGTCGCCGAGGTCGCACGGGCGGGCGGCTTCGGGTTGGGCTGCGGCGACCACATGGATGGTGAGCTGGTGGTGCTCGACGGGGTGTTCCGGCTGTTTCACGGTGACGGGCGGATGACGGTGCTCGGCGCATCCGATTCCCTCGCGTTCGCCGAGGTGGCAGATTTCGCGGCGGATTCGTCGAGCCCGGTCGACGGTGTGGCGTCGTTCGAGGCGCTCATCGATGCGGTGCGGGAACGGGTGTCGAGCGTCAACCTCTTTCACGCCGTGCGTGTCGACGGGCAGTTCGCATCCGTCAGTCTGCGTGAGGCGAAGCGGCAGTCGAAGCCCTACCTGCCGTTGGCCGAAGCCGTTCACGACCAGCGGGAGAACCTGGTGACGGGTGTGCGGGGGACGCTGGTGGGATTCGTGGCGCCGGGTGTGTTCCAGGGGGTCACCGTGGCAGGAGCGCATCTGCATTTCGTCAGCGTCGACGGCGATGTCGGCGGGCACGTGCTCGGTCTCGCCGGTTTGAGCGGCGAACTGGCGATCGAGAGCTACTCGGCCGTGACGGTGCGGCTGCCGCGTTCGGCCGATTTTCTGACCGCGGATCTCGACGCCGCCGTGGCCGGAGCGGATGCGGCCATCCGGCGTGCGGAGTCGGAGCACCAGTCATGAGCGGTCGTTCAGCGTCGGCGGATACCGGTGCGCAAGCGCTGTTCGCGCTCGAGCGCCCCGTGGAGATCGAGTTCTTGCTGGTGTCGTCGGTGCATCGCTACGAGGGGCGACCGGCCGATGGGCCCCTGCCGATTCCCGCCGGCGAGCTCGAGTCGCGTGAGCAGATCGAGGTGCGGGCCGGCCTCGGGATCGTGGGCGACCGGTACTTCGGGCGTGCAGCGCACCGGCGTGCGGCGGTGACGGTGATGGCCGCCGAGTCGCTCGACGCGGTGCGGGCCGAGCTCGGGGTGGAGCATCCGCTCTCCCCGGCGGCAACGCGCCGGAACGTCCTGGTGCGAGGAGTCGATGTGGATGCGTTGGCCGGCGTCGCCTTCAGTCTCGACTCAGGCTCCGGGCCGGTGATGTTTCAGGGGCATCGGCCCGCGAATCCGTGCGCGTGGATGAACGTGACTCTGGCCGAGGGCGCCCACAAGGCGTTGCGACGACGCGGGGGAGTGCGCTGCGAGGCCGTGACGAGTGGGACTCTGCGTCTCGGCCCCGCAGTTCTGCGGATGGAGTGAGCGGCCGGTCAGAGTGCGCGGAGCTTCTCCAGCAGGGGGCCGGCCGCCTCGGCGAGGAAGCGGTCTTGGCCCTCGTCGCCCACCTGGACGACGGCGATGTCGGTGAACCCGGCGTCGAGGTACGGGCGCACGCTCTCCGCGATGGCGTCGAGGTCGGGGCCGCAGGCGATCGCCGCGGAGACGTCTTCGGGGCGCACGAACTGGGTGGCACCCGCGAAGCCGGCCGGCGTCGGCAGGTCGGCGTTGACGGCCCAGCCGCCGCCGAACCAGCGGAACTGCTCGTGGGCGCGGGCGATGGCGGCTTCTTCTGACGGGTCCCAGCAGATGGGGATCTGGCCGATCGAGCGGGGTGCTTCGCCGCCGTTGGCCTTGGCCCAGCCGTCGACGAGCTCGCCGTCGGGCTCGACGGCGATCAGGTGGTCGCCGAGGGGTGCGAAACGCTCGATCGACTTGTCGCCGGACACCGCGAGGCCGATCGGCACTCCACCTTCGGGGGCGTCCCAGATGCGCGCGGAATCGACGCGGAAGTAGTTTCCCTCCCAGGTCGTGAGCTCGCCGGTGTGCAGCTCACGGATGATGTGCACCGCTTCTTCGAGCATGTCCTGCCGGGCATCCACCGCCGGCCAGCCCTCGCCCACCACGTGTTCGTTCAGGTTCTCGCCGGAGCCGAGGCCCAGGATGAAGCGGTTGTCGGAGAGGATCTGCAGGGTGGCGGACTTCTGGGCGATGACGGCCGGGTGGTAACGCATGGTCGGGCAGGTGACGTAGGTGGCGAGTTCGACGCGTTCGGTGGCCTGGGCGACGGCGCCGAGGAGGGTCCAGGCGTACGGTGCATGACCCTGTTCGGTGAGCCAGGGTGAGTAGTGGTCGCTGGAGACTTCGAAGTCGAAGCCGACTTGCTCGGCGGCCACGGCGTAGCGAACGAGGTCTTTCACACCGCTCTGTTCGGTCATGAGCGTGTATCCGAAGCGTGTCATGGTCGTCTCCTGTTCTCCGCGGGGTCGCCGCAATTGGTCCGCAGTACGGCTGGTGTCGCGCGTGCTTCTTTCGACGCTGCCACGATCGGGTCCACTCCGCAGCCCCCTTACGCAGGCGCAGGGTGATTCGTGATGGGCCGGTTGCTCGGTGGGTTCAGGTGGGTGGTGGGTTGGGTGGTTTGGTGGTGTGGGTGCGTCCGTGGGGGCTGGTCCAGGTGAGGTGTCGGGGGTGGTTGGGGTGGGTGGTGATGGTCCAGTTGGTTTGGTGTTTGAGGTGGTGGTGTTTGGTGCAGAGGTGGTGGAGGTTGTTGGGGGTGGTGGTGCCGCCTTTGGCCCAGTCGTGGGTGTGGTCGAGTTCGCAGCGGTTGGCGCGGCGGGTGCAGTGGGGGAAGCGGCAGGTTTCGTCGAGGGTGGCGAGGAGGAGGCGGAGGTCGTTGGGGGCGCTGTAGCGTTCCCGCCCGGTCGGAGCAGGGGTGGTGGGGGTGGTGTCGGTTTCCGCTGGTTGAGGTGTGGCGGTGGGGTGTTTGGGGTGGGTGGGGGTGAGGTTGGTGGGGGTGGGTGGTTTGCGGTGGCGGGTGAGGGTGGGTTCGCCGGTGGTGGGGTGGGTGGTGACGCGGAGGTGGGTGGGTGCGGTTGCGGCGGTGGTGCGGGTGGTGTGGGGGTCGATGGGGCCGTAGCCGTGGAGGAGTCCGGGTGGTGTGTTGGGGTGGTCGGGGTTGCCGGTGATGGTGGTGGCCGGTGCGGTGATGATCACGGATGCGGTGATGGTGGCGGGGTGGGCGGGGTTTCCTGGGCCGAGGAGGAGGTCGGTGAAGGCGTCGGCTCGGCGTTGCAGGTGGGTGCGGTGATCCGTGCTGATGGTGGGATCCGTGCTGCTGGTCCCGGTCCCGGTGGTGGTCCCGGTGCTGGTGGTGGTGGTGGGGTCGGGGAGGCCGGGGCGGCCGAGGTGTCCGTAGGGGTTGGTGCGGGAGGCGCGGGCGATTTTGTCGATGAGGTCATCGATCGCGATGGCGTGGATGGCGGGGAGGTGGGCGGTGAGGGTGGCCATGCCGTCGCAGGTGGGTTCGATGAACACGGTGCGTTTCTCGACCGCTGATTGGGTGCGGGTGGTGATGGATTCGGGGTGCGCGGTTTCGCGGAGGCGGCGGGCGGTGTCGTCGAACCGGTACGGGGTCGTCTCCACCGCCACGGCCAGAAGCTGCTCCTCGAAGGCGGCCTGCGCTTCCACGGGGATGGTGGTGGCGTGGTTGATGAGGTGCCGGGCGTGCTGCACCGTGATCTGACCGGCGTCGAGCGCGGCCAGGGTGGTGGGGAAGCGGGTGATGAGGGTTTCGGAGTCGGTGATGCAGGTCGTGACCGTGCGCTCCGACTGCCGGGTCGCGGTTGCGATCTCGGTCGCGACCAGCTGCCGCTCACGCGCCCGGGCGTCTGACCGGGACACCGATTCCGGCCGGGCCAACCGGGCCCGCGCATCCGCGATCTCCGCGGCCTCCGCCAGGCACCGGGCGATCCCGGCCTCCGCCTTCGCGATCACGTCCCGGTAGGCGGTGACGTGTTCGATGACGGAGTCCAGGTGCAAGTCGAGGAGGCCGAGTTCGGACACGACGGCGCGCGCGTCGGCCGCGGCTTGCGCGTCAGCAGCTGCCTGCTCCTCGCCCGTGTCGGGGGTCTCGAACCGAACCTTCATGAGAATAATTCAAGCATGAGCCTCCGACATTGAGCGGTGCTGCCGCGCGCTACGCGCTTGCCTGAAAAGGACCCCGGTCACCATACGTGGATGGCTGGGTTCGGGTCATCGCACGCGCATCCGTCTCGACAACGGACCACGACCGGATGGTCGGCTAGTGAAGCCGTGTTTATGGGCGTCTCACCATCCCATCGTCGGCAAGCGCGCAGCGCGCGGCAGCACGTCAACGCCCGGCACCCCGCTACTCTGGAAGCGCTTGCCGGCGAGAAGGAGTGACGGATGCGCGAATCAAACCCCGTCACGCTCGCCGAAGTGGCCGCGCACGCCGGGGTCTCGCTGGCCACCGCATCGCGTGCCCTCAATGGCAGCGAACGCACGGTCAAGCCCGAACTGCAGGAACGCGTCGCTACCAGCGCCCGCGCCCTCGGCTACGTCGTGAACGCACACGCGCAGGCCGTGGCCAAGGGTTCGAGCTCGATGGGGGCGCTGGTGCTGGGCGACGTGGCCGATCCGTACTTCGCCGGCATCGCCGCGGGCGTGATCGCGGCGGCCACGCCGCAAGC
>BADC01000380.1 GCA_000333435.1 Corynebacterium-like bacterium B27
GTTCAAGGCCTACGACTACAGTCTCGTGGCCGGTGACGCCGCCATCGCCCGCCTGAAGCGCGTGCTCTGGGACTACGACTTCGACAAGCGCGCCCTGCCCATCGGGCGTCCGCAGGCCGACCACTACTCCGGGACCGTGCCTTTTCCGTCGGACGGGCGCACCGTGGTGCTCTACGCGCCCACCTGGGAAGGCGACCGCGCGGCTGCGGCGTACGGCTCCATCGCGTCGCACGGCGTCGCGCTCGTGCGCGACATCCTCTCGTCGCCCACGCACCGGCTGATCTACCGACCGCACCCGCGCAGCGGTGTGCTCGACCCGGCCTATGCCGCCGCGAACCGCGAGATCGTGGCCGCGATCGCCGCCGCCAATCGAGACGACGCGGGCGCCCAGCACGTGCACGACACCGGCGCGGAGCTGGGCTGGCAGCTGGCGGTGGCGGATGTCGCGATCGTCGACGTCTCGGCCATGGTCTACGACCGCCTGGCCACCGGCAAGCCCCTGCTCATCACCCGCCCGGTGTCACCGGATGCGGAGATCGACACCGGCGGATACCTCTCGGACTGCGAGTGGCTGCTGGCCGCCGATGCCCCGACGGTGCTCGCGCGCATCGATCAGGTCTCGCACGACTCTGCCGCCGGCGTGCGCCTCAGCCGTTGGGTGAAGCACTACTTCGGCGACACGACGCCGGGTACCGCGACCCGGCGCTTCCACGCGGCCGTCGAGACGATGCTGGCCGAATGGGAGCGGAACGCGGCTTTGCACGCCCGCGACGAGCCGGTCGACGAGCATGACGTGGAGGGCGATCGCGACGACGACCGGTTGTGAGCCGGCGTCGGTCGGGGTGCTGACCGGCCGCCTGGCGCTCAGCTGTGACTGGAACGCGCGAGGACGTACTTGGCGATGAGAACGGCGACGCCAGCGATGAGCAGGAACACGCCGGCCGTCACGAGCATGGGCGTGAAGTCGTACCCGGTGGCCGCCAGCACGGGTTGCGCCGCGGAATCGTCGGCGGCGACACCGTGCCCCTGCGAGTGCGCGAGCGCCGCGCCCGCTCCGAAACCGAGGAGGGAGAGGGTGGTGAGGACAGCGGCGACGATGCGGTATCTCATCGCATCCCCCTCACCGTCTCGAACCGAGCCCAAAGCTGACACGCCTCGGCTGAGGTTCCAATCTACCACTGCGCTGTGAATGAGCGGCATTCAGATGCGGATGTCAGGAAGCTGTGTCTCCACATCGTGCCGCGGGCCGGGGGCCTCGGTGATCTCCTTCGGTTTGCGGCTCGGCAGGATCTTCTTCAAACCCTTCTTCTCGCTCGTGCCACCGTCGACCGTCACTGCCTTCGGAGCCTTGATGGTGACGGCGAGCTCCATCGGGAAGGTGAAGGGTGGCGGGCCGAACGCCGTGCGAGCGCTCTGGATGACCGTGCGCCCGAGCACGAGATTGCCGACCCCGCCGATGGCGGCGCCGATGCCGAAGGGGATGGCCCGGCCGAGCACGTTCGCCCCCTGCCCCGCGGCGAACCGCTTGACGAAGGCGTTGCGCAGTTGATCGGCGATCGGCCCCACGACGAACTGCGGCAGGCTGCTCGTCACGACCTGCCCCCAGTACGCGTTCCTGCCCATCCCGCCCGTCGCCTGACCGGCGATCTGCTTCAGCGGCCGGTGATCGAGACCGAGTTCGACCTCGCATCCGCTGCTCTCGAGACCCGCCTCAACGGGGTGCTGAAGCAGAGTGCGCCCCTCAGCGACATGATCCACTCGGTGCCCGCGATCGTGGCCTACGCCTCGGCGGCGTTCACCCTGCTGCCGGGCGACGTCATCCTCACCGGCACGCCGGCCGGTGTGGGGCCGATGGTCGCGGGTGACACCGTCGAGATCGAGATCTCGGGCCTCGGGGTGCTCTCGAACCCCGTCTCCTGACGGCCGCCGAAACGCGGTTCAAGACTCGTCGGGCGCGGGGTTCTCC
>BADC01000379.1 GCA_000333435.1 Corynebacterium-like bacterium B27
GACGAGACGCACCAGTAGAGCGTAACCGCTGCAGGCGGAGCTACGGGGCGGCGATGGGTGAGGCGGCGGCGGGGGCCCGGCGGGCGTGCTCGCGGGCGGCAGGGGAGAAGAGGCCGGCGAGCACGACCAGCACGAGCACGAGCAGCAGCGCGTGCAGGATGCCGAACTGGTGCCCGAGGAGACCCAGCACCGGCGGGCCGACGAGGAATGCGACGTAGCCGATGATCGCCACCGCGCTCACCCGGGCCGCGGAGAGCTTCGGGTCGTCGGTGTCGGCCGCCGCCGACATCCTCGTGCCGGCGCTGGCCGGGGTGGAGCAGTACCGCACGGATTCCGGATGCGCCGCTGCCGTCGCCGAATCCGCATCCGCCGCCGCGCAGGCCGCGTCGAGCACGGCGAGCGCCACCGCCCTGGCGGCCCTCCCCACGGCCACCGCCCACCTCTGTGACTGAACGCCCGCGCGCCGGCGCCGCCGGGGTCGACGGCCGGTCGACCCGAGCCGCGGGTGCACGAACTCGGGGAGCGAGCCCAACTCAGCAGCTACCCGTGACGGGGATGGCGCGACGGCTGCTGTGGAGCCCGTGGCCGTGGGCGGTCGTCCTCCTCGGCGGGTCGACCGCGCTGGTGGTGAGCGACCCGGCCGTGGGCTTCGTCGCATTCCTGCTCGCGCTCGGGGGTGGGTGGCTGTGCGGCATCGGGGTCGTGAGCGCCGCGTCGCGCGGACGCCGGCCGGGTACCGCACTGGTGACACTCGCCGTGGCGGCGGTGGCGGCCGGGCTCCTGCTGTGGGGATTCGTCGCCATGGGTCCCGCCATCGCGCGGGCAGTGCCGCCCCTGCCACGGGCGGCACTGACGGTTCTGCAGTTCGCGGCCCCGCCGGGCGCCGGGTGGATCTGGCTCGCAGCGCTCGCCCGCGTCGTCGACCTGATTCCCGGCGGGCGGCGCACCGCGCCGGCTGCGACCTCGCCCTCAGCCGAGCTCGTGCCGCCCTGGGTCACCGCACACGACGTCTCCGAACTCCGATTCACGGCCGTCCCGCTGCGGATGCGCACGCTGCGGTTGCTCATCGCCGCCTTGATGGTGGTCGTCGGCGGCTGCGGTGGCGCCCTCATCGTCGCCACGGGGGATCTCGCCGCGCGTCTCGGCCCGACCGCCGTGGTGGTGGTCGTCGGGGTGGTCATCGCGCTGCCCGCCGTTCTGCTGTTCCGCGGCATCCTCAACCGCCGCAGCGTCGACTGCCTCGTGCGCGTCGATCTCGCCCGGGCGCGCCTTCAGGTGACCGCCGGTGCGGCCACGCTCGAAGTGGCGCTGCGCGACATCGACCGGCTGTGCTGGCGGCGCGAAAGCGACTACGCGCGGCTCGAGGTGCGCGCCGGGCGCCTCGAGCTGACCCTCCTGTGTGGGCTCGCGCGCGGCTCCGCCGGCACCGCAGCACGGCTCCCGGCCCTGCCGCGCCGAGTGGAGGAGGCGCTCCAGCGGGCCGGGCTCACCGCATCCGTCACCCGCGGCGGCTCGACGATCTGGAATTCTCGCTGACGACCCCGCGTTGGAACCACCGTGAGCACCTCGAACCGCAAGAACATCGGCTTCCTCTCCTTCGGGCACTGGACTCCGTCGCCGCAGTCGCAGACCCGCACCGCCGCCGACACGCTGCTGCAGTCGATCGACCTCGCAGTCGCGGCCGAAGAGCTCGGCGCCGATGGCGCGTACTTCCGCGTGCACCACTTCGCCCGGCAGCTCGGCTCGCCGTTCCCGCTGCTGGCCGCGGTGGGTGCGCGCACGCAGCGCATCGAGATCGGCACCGGCGTGATCGACATGCGGTACGAGAATCCGCTCTACATGGCCGAGGATGCGGGGGCCGCCGACCTCATCTCCGGCGGCAGACTGCAGCTCGGCATCAGCCGCGGATCACCCGAACAGGTCGTCGAGGGCTGGCGTTACTTCGGCTACCAGCCGGCCGAGGGACAGGATGACGCCGACATGGCCCGCGAGCACACGAAGGTGTTCTTGCAGGTGCTGAAGGGGGAGGGGTTCGCTCAGCCCAACCCGCGCCCGATGTTCCCCAACCCGCCGGGGCTCCTGCGCATCGAGCCGTACTCCGAGGGGTTGCGCGAACGCATCTGGTGGGGCGCCGCCTCCAACGCCACGGCTCGCTGGGCGGCCGAGCTCGGCATGAACCTGCAGTCCTCGACGCTCAAGATGGACGAGACGGGCGAGCCCTTCCACGTGCAGCAGGCCGCGCAGATCCGTGAGTTCCGGGAGGCGTGGGCGGATGCGGGTCACGACTTCACCCCGCGGGTCTCGGTGAGCCGCAGCATCTTCGCGATCACGAACGACCTCGACCGCGCCTACTTCGGCGGCGACGACGACAGCCGCGACCAGATCGGCAACATCGACGCCAACCTCCGCGCCATCTTCGGCCGGAGCTACGCCGCCGAGCCCGACCGGCTCGTGCAGCAGCTCGCCGAGGACGAGGCGATCGCCGAGGCCGACACCCTGTTGCTCACCGTGCCCAATCAGCTCGGCGTCGACTACAACGCGCACGTGCTCGAGTCCATCCTCACGGAGGTCGCCCCGGCGCTCGGCTGGCGCTGAGCTCTGTTCGGTCACTAGGCGTCGATCGGTGTGAGCCGAAGGGTGGATGCGGCGGCCTCCGCGGTGACCATCGAGACGGCACCGGTTGCGCCGTACTTCGCGCGGTAGGCGGCAGCCACGCGGGCGGCGTGCTCGGCGCCCGTGGCCGCGACGGCGACGAGGCGCTCGCCGGGGGAGCGCACCCACAGCCGCCCGGATACGACTGCGGCGCCGTACCAGCCGGTGTCGCGCCGCTGCCAGGTGCGCACGAGCACCTCGTCGCCCGCCACGACCACCCAGATGGGCAACCAGCGGCCGGGCCGGCCGTCGCCCAGCACGCGGGCGACCTCGAGCTCGTGCAGCTCGGCGAGGTGACGCAGCTCCTCGGCGGGCCAGGAGCCGCGCATCCGGCCGGCGGGCTCAGCCGAGGAGTTCGCGGGGTCCATTCCGTCAGGCTACGCCCGCGAACGGCCGACGCGGCGTGATCGTGCCACGCTGGGGAGCATGAGCACGAACCGTGCAGCACCCCGCACCCGGTGGGTGTTCGCCGGGCAGCTCGGCCCGCTGTTCGACGACGGCGGCCGGATGCTCATCGTGGAGGCGCGGTCGGTGTTCGGGCGCCGGCCGATGCACCGCGCCAAGGCGCACCTCCTGCTCTCCGCCCTCCGCCACCGGGCGGCAGCACTCGGTGACCGCGTGGAGTACCACCGGGTAGAGCGCTACGCCGACGTCGTCGACGGCCGCGACGACCTCGAGGTCATCGACCCCACGAGCTGGGCCGCCCGCCGGTTCGTGCGACGCCGCCCGATCGCCATCCTGCCCAGTCGCGGCTTCGTCACCGCCGAGGACGACTTCCGGCGCTGGGCCGACAGCCGCACCGGGCAGCGGATGCTGCTCGAGGACTTCTACCGTACGGTACGCCGGCGCACGGGCATCCTGATGCGCGGTGACCAGCCCGAGGGCGGCCGCTGGAACTACGACCACGACAACCGCAACCCACCCCCGAAGCACGCGGCGCGCCTCGGGCTGCCGGACCCGTGGTGGCCCGAGGAGGACGACATCGACGCCGAGGTGCGGACCGACCTCGACCGCTGGGAGCGCGAGGGACGGGTGACCCTCGTCGGCGACGATGGACCGCGGCGGTTCGCAGCCACCCCGGAGGAAGCGCAGCACGCGCTCGCCGACTTCATCCAGACCCGCCTGAACGACTTCGGGCCCTTCGAAGACGCCATGCTGAGCGGCGACTGGACCATGGCGCACTCCCAGCTGAGCGCCCCGCTCAACCTCGGCCTCCTCGATCCGCTCGACGTGGTCGAGACCGTCGTGGCCGAGTACCACGCCGGGCGCGCACCGCTGTCGAGCGTGGAGGGGTTCGCGCGGCAGATCCTCGGCTGGCGCGACTACGTCTGGCACCTCTACTGGTACCTCGGGGAGGGCTACCCGACCGCGCGCAATGCACTCGGCGCACACACCCCGTTGCCCCGGGCCTTCCGCGAGCTCGACCCCGCGGCCATCGAGTCGGCGTGCCTCCGCGAGACGATCGACGGGATGCGCCGGCACGGCTGGGCGCATCACATCCAGCGTCTGATGGTGCTCGGCAACTGGGCCCTCCAGCACGGCTACGACCCGGTCGCCCTCAACCAGTGGTTCGTCGACATGTTCGTCGACGGCACGCCATGGGTGATGCCCGCCAACGTGATCGGAATGTCGCAGCACGCCGACGGCGGGGTCGTCGCGACCAAGCCGTACGTGTCCGGCGGCGCCTACATCGACCGGATGTCGGACTACTGCGCCGGCTGCGCCTTCGACCCGAAGGTACGGCTGGGCGAGCAGGCGTGCCCGTTCACCGCCGGGTACTGGGCCTTTCTCGATCGGGTCGAGCCGCGCATCCGCGACAACCCCCGGATGGCGCAGCCGCTCGCGGGGTTGCGCCGCCTGGCCGACCGGGCGGCTGTGGTCGACCAAGAGCGGCGCCGCGAGCGCTGGTGAGCACCGGCGGCTGCCGCGCGCGACCAGGGGTGGCGACGATCGGTGACCCGAATAGAGTCGTCGTATGGAGCAGACACCTGAACCGCCCCGTTTGACGCAGGCGCAACTCGAGGCATCCGAGCACACCGAGAAGCGCACCGAGGGCGGGGAGGTGCGGTACTACGTGAAAGACCTCGAGAAGCACCTCAAGGCGTGGGAGCACCCCAACCCCGACGGTCTGGTCGCGTACTTCACCCCCGACGGGAAGTTCCATGCCCAGGGCGTCGAGCGCGAGCACCAGCTGCAGCTGATCGGCATGATGGGCGGCGCCGTCGCCTGACCGCTCGGCCGGCCGGCGGGCGGATGGCTCAGCGCGAGTCCCGCACGACGTCGCTGCCGCGCTGCGGCGCCACGATGAGCCCGCCGCGGATCGCCTGCTCCCGCAACGCCACCTTCGTGCCGATGTCGATGCCGGCCGCGAGATACCGGGCCCGGATGCGCTTGAGGTGCGACTTCGCGGTCTGCTCGCTGATGCTCAGCACCGTCGCGATGCGCTTCGCCGACTCGCCCGTGCTGTAGAGCGCCATCACCTGGCGCTCCTGGGTGGTGAGCTGGGGCAGCTCCGGCACGGTGTCGAGCTGCGCCCGCAGCCGCGGCGACACGAAGGTCTCACCGGCGATCGCGGCGCGGATGGCGAGCACGATCGTCTCGGCCTGCTCGCTCTTCACGATGTACCCGGCCGCCCCCGCTGCGAGGGCGTCGCGCACGACCGCGGGCTCGGAGTAGGTGCTCATCAGCACCGTCTTCACCCCGACGGTGTCGAGGGCGCGCAGCTTCACCGAGACGGGGAGGTCGTCGCGCAGATCGAGGTCGAGCAGCACCGCGTCGACCGGGAACTGCGGATGCGCGAGCAACTCGGGCCAGGTGGACACCGCCGCGACCAGCTCGATGTCGTCGGCTGCGCCACGGATCCACTCACTGAGGGCGGTCAGGAGCATCCGGTGGTCGTCGACGAGCGCGAGCCGGATGCGTGTGCCTGCCATGAAGGCAAGCCTGGCACCAGCCGGGCGTGGGCGGGTGCCGGCGGGTGCCCCCCAACCGGGTGAAGCGAGGGATCCGCCGACGGGGTCGCGCTATCTTTCAGTCGTGACCATACAGCCGG
>BADC01000378.1 GCA_000333435.1 Corynebacterium-like bacterium B27
GACCCGTCGAAAATGGCCCCATTTCCGAAGTCTTAGGGCCAAAATCGACGGGTCGCGAGGAGGTTAACCGAAGCGGCCGGAGACGTAGTCCTCGGTGGCCTGCACGGACGGGTTCGAGAAGATCGTGGGCGTCGCGTCGTACTCGATGAGCTTGCCCGGCTTGCCGGTGCCGGCGATGTTGAAGAACGCGGTCTTGTCCGACACCCGCGAGGCCTGCTGCATGTTGTGGGTCACGATCACGATCGTGTACTCCTGCTTCAGCTCCTCGATGAGGTCCTCGATGGCGAGGGTCGAGATGGGGTCGAGCGCCGAGCACGGCTCGTCCATCAGCAGCACGTCGGGCGACACCGCGATGGCGCGCGCGATGCAGAGGCGCTGCTGCTGGCCGCCGGAGAGGCCGGAGCCGGGGAGGTTCAGGCGGTCCTTGACCTCGTTCCAGAGGTTCGCGCCCTTCAGCGACTTCTCGACGAGGTCGTCGCCGTCGCTCTTCGAGATGCGCTTGTTGTTCAGGCGCACACCGGCGAGCACGTTGTCGCGGATCGACATGGTGGGGAACGGGTTGGCGCGCTGGAACACCATGCCCACCTGCCGGCGCACGAGCACCGGGTCGACGCCGGGGGCGTAGAGGTCGTTGCCGTCGATCAGCACCTCGCCCTTCACGTGGGCGCCGGGGATGACCTCGTGCATGCGGTTGAGGGTGCGGAGGAAGGTCGACTTGCCGCAGCCCGACGGCCCGATGAACGCCGTCACGGTGCGGGGTTCGATGTTGATGCTCACGCCTTCGACGGCGAGGAAGTCGCCGTAGAACACGTTCAGGTCGTTGACTTCGATGCGCTTGGACACGTCAGTTCCTTTTCGGTGGTGGTTCGGGTTCGGGTTACCGCGAGCCCTTGGGTGCGAACACCTTGGCGACGATGCGGGCGATGAGGTTGAGGATGATGACGAGGAACACCAGCAGCAGCGCCGCCCCCCAGGCGGAGGCGTTCGACGCCGCGATGTCCTGGCCGGGGAACTTGTAGCCGGTGTACGCCATGACGGGCAGCGTCTGCATCGGGCCGTCGAACGGGTTGGCGTTGAAGTTGTCGGTGAAGCTCGCCGCCATGAAGATGGGCGCGGTCTCGCCGATCACGCGGGCGATGGCGAGCATCACGCCCGTCACGATGCCGGCGATGGCCGTCGGCAGCACGATCTTCGTGATGGTGGAGAACTTCGAGACACCGAGGGCGTACGAGGCCTCGCGGAGGTCCATCGGCACGAGCCGCAGCATCTCCTCGCAGGAGCGCACCACGATCGGGATCATGAGCACCGACAGGGCGACGGATGCGGAGAAACCGCTGAACGCCTTCGGCCCCACGATGAGCGTGAACAGCGAGAAGGCGAACAGACCGGCGACGATGGAGGGGATGCCCGTCATCACGTCGACGAGGAAGGTGACCGTGCGGGCCATCCAGTTCTGCTTCGTGGCGTACTCGACGAGGTAGATCGCGGTGAGGATGCCGATCGGGATCGAGATGAGCGCGGCGATGCCCGTGATGATGAGCGTGCCGACGATCGCCTGCCAGGCGCCCACCTGCGTGGTCACCTCGAGGGTGTCGGTGTTGAACACCGAGGCCGAGGTCTGGGTGATGAAGTCCCAGTTGATCACCCCGATGCCGTTCGCGAACACCGTGATGAGCGTCGAGACCAGCGGCGCGAGCGCGAGCAGGAAGGCGACCGTGACGAGGCCGCGGATCACCCGGTCGGTGGCCTTGCGCCGGTTCTCGACGGCGGAGGAGAGGATGCCGAGGGCGAGCAGGTAGATCACCGCGCTGAGCACGAGCCAGCCGGCGATGTTGAAGCCCATGAGGGCGAGGATGATCGCGCTGAGCGCGAGCGACCCGGCGAGCACGTACCACTCGATCAGGCGCGGGAGCTGACCCGAGGTCAGCGAGTTGGTGATGCGCCCGGTGGGCTGCCGGCTGGGGCTGATGGTGGCGCTCACGCGTCCTTACCCTTTCGCTCTTCCTCGTCGATCTCGGACGGGCTGCCGTCGACGGCAGCCGCTTCGGCGTGCTCGACCGTGCCCTCGTTGCGCTTCTTGGCCAGAACGTCGTCGACCGCGAGCACCGTGCTCGGGTCGGACGGCGGCAGCTGGGCCAGCATGGCTTTCTTCTTCTTCTGCGAACCCTTGCCCGCCCGGCCGGCGATGACGCGGGCGAGCATGTTCACGGCCAGGGAGATGACGAACAGCAGCAGACCGGTTCCGATCAGTGCCTCGCGCTGGAGCGTGGTGGCGATCGGGAAGTTGAGGGCGATGTTCGCGGCGATGGTCTGGGAGTTCTCACCTTCGGTGATCATCCGCACCGACACCAGGATGGCGGGGGAGATGATGAGCGCGATGGCCATCGTCTCGCCGAGCGCGCGGCCGAGGCCGAGGAGTGTGGCGCTGATGACGCCGGAGCGGCCGTAGGGGAAGACGGCCAGCTTGATCATCTCCCACTTGGTGGCGCCGAGCGCCAGCGCGGCCTCCTCGTGCAGGCGCGGCGTCTGCAGGAAGATCTCGCGGGAGATGGAGGTGATGATCGGGAGGATCATGACGGCGAGCACGACGGCGCCGGCGAGGATGGTCGATCCGGTGGTGGAGACCTGGCCGCCGAACAGCGGGATCCAGCCGAGGTAGGTGTTCAGCCAGTCCGAGAGCGGCAGCAGGAAGGGGCGGATGACGATGATGCCCCAGAGGCCGAAGACGATGGAGGGCACGGCGGCCAGCAGGTCGACCAGGTAGCCGAGGATGCCGGCCAGGCGACGGGGCGCGTAGTGCGAGATGAACAGGGCGATGCCGATGGCGACCGGGGCGCCGATGACGAGCGCGATCGCGGAGGCGAAGAGCGTTCCCCAGATCAGCGGGCCGACATAGGCCCAGAAGTTCGGGTACCCACCCGTGGGTCCGCTTTTCAGATCGGAGTTGTTCGGCCAGTCGGCCACGATGGCCGGGACGGCCTGGATGATGAGGAACAGGGCGACGCCGGCCAGGATCACCATGATCGAGGCGGCGGAGCCGGTGCTGAGGCCGAGGAAGATGCGGTCGGCGGGGCGGGCCTTCGCCCGAACCTTCTTCGCGGGGCCGCTCGGCTGCGGGGAGCCGGGTGTGCTCATGGGGTCCTTACCGGTTGCCGTCTGGTCGTCTCCACCCGCACTCCTCGGGATGGATCGGACTGCTGTGTTTTCGCTCACTGCACTCTTTCTCAAGGGTATTGGCGTAGACGAGCCAGACGGCAACGGGTTTTTGTCAGGGTGTTACTTGACGAGCTCGAGGCTCGTGGCGATCTGCGACAGCATGTCGGCCGGGATGGGCGCCGAGCCGGCGTTCTTCGCGGCGACCTGCTGGCCGACCTCGCTCGCGACGAAGCCGATGTAGCTCTTCGTCAGCTCCGCCTGCGCCTCGTCGGCGAAGGTGGTGCAGAGGATGGCGTAGGAGATCAGCGGGATCGGGTAGGCGTCGGCGTTGGTGATCTTCGTGTAGTCGATCTTCTGGGCGAGGTCACCTTCGACACCGGTGTCCTGCGTCACAGCGGCCTCGGTGAAGGCGTTGGAGGCGCCGTCGGCCGAGAACGGAACGAAGTCGGTGCTGTCGCCGACCTGGATGTTCGCTGCGGTCAGGTCGCCGATGGCGCTGTGGTCGGCGTAACCGATCGTGCCCTCACCGGCCTTGACGGTGTTCACCACACCGGAGCCACCCTGCTGCGCGCTGGAGCCGGCGATCGGCCACGCGTTCGACGGCGGGTTGGTCCAGATGCTCGGCTGGGTCTGGCTGAGGTAGTTGGTGAAGTTGGTGGTGGTGCCCGAGCCGTCGGAACGGGTGACCGTGGTGATCGGCGTGGCCGGGAGGGTGGCCTTCGGGTTCTCGGCGGCGATGGCCGGGTCGTTCCAGGTGGTGATCTGGAGCGAGAAGATCTTCGCGATGGTGGCCGAGGAGAGGTTGAGGTCCTTCACTCCCGGGAGGTTGTAGATGACCGCGACGCCGTCGAGGTAGATCGGCAGGTTGAGCGCGCCGCCAGGGCCGCAGATGGTCTGCGAGGAGGCCTGCTGGTCCTCCTTCAGGGGCGAGTCGGAGCCCGCGAAGTCGTAGCTGCCGGCGAGCCAGTTGGTGACGCCACCGCCCGAGCCCTGCGACTTGTCGTAGTTGATGGTGACGCCCTTGGCCTGAGCCGTGAACGCGGTGATCCACGCCGCCTGGGCGTTGGCCTGGGCGCTGGAGCCACCGGCGGTGATGGTGCCGGAGAGCGAGCTGTAGTCGACTGCCGCAGTGGTCGGAGTCGTCGAGGCGGCCGGGGTGCCGTCGCTTCCGCTGCCGCTGGCGCAGGCCGACAGCGCCAGGGCGGTCACGAGGGCGAGACTGCCCACCGCTGCCACGTTCTTGAGCTTCACTGTGTTCCCTTCGAATCGGGTGTTCCCGTCACGGCCCAAGTGAAATGGATCGAATTCGATCGGAGCACGCGCGGGTCGGGTCGGTGCTGACCCGCCTGCGACACTAAGCGCGACGCTTAACGAGTCACCCGCACGAAGATGAACGCGAGGTTAACGAACCCCGTCGATCGGCGAACTCCCGAGGGTCACGGACTCGTCACGGACTCGGGACGTGGGACTCGATGGCGATGATGCCCGAGCCCGGCCGGTCGACCGAGAGGTGAAGAACCGAGAAACCGGCGACGGGCAGGTCGCCCGCGCGGGAGACGGTGGCGACGGGAGCGGTGCCCGTCGCCAGCGCCACCTCGCGCACGATGTCGGGCAGCACCGGTCCGTGGCTGCAGACCACGACGTTCACCCGCTTGCGCACGCGCTTGCCGATCATCTCCCGCACGGCGCTCTCGCCGGATTCGTACGCGTCCTGACTGATCGCATCCGTCGTCTTGACCGGCAGCTTCAGCGCCTTCGACAGCGGATCGACGGTCTGCCGGCAGCGGCGGGCGGTGCTGGAGTACAGCTTCTCCGGGCCGAAGGCAGCGATGCTCGGCACGATCGAGCGCGCCTCGCCCCGCCCCCGCTCGGTGAGCGGCCGGTCGGCGTCCGGCCCGTCGAACTGGTACGGCGGAATCGCTTTGGCGTGCCGGAGGGCGATGATGGCGAAGGTGCGGGTGACCCCCTGCTCGACCAGCATGCGGAAGCGTTCCACGATCTCGGCGTCGCGCTCGTAGGTCAGCGCGCCCATGGCCCGCTTGAGGGGCAGCCACTCGAGGGCGGCGACCTCCCCGTTCGGCAGGAAGGTGGAGGCCAGGATGGCGCCCTCGGTCGCCTCGGCCGCCCAGTAGTGCACCACCTTCTCACGCCCGTTCGGCATGGTGTAGTTCGTGACCCCGAGCGGAACGCCGAGCGTGACGGCGAGGCCCGTCTCCTCCGCGATCTCCCGCACCGCGGTCTGGGGGAGGGTCTCGCCCGGGTCGACCTTGCCCTTCGGCAACGACACGTCCCGGTGCGCGGTGCGGTGGATGACCAGCACGTTGACCTTGCCGTCGACCACCCGCCAGCAGACGGCCCCGGCTGCGAAGACCGTCACCGCGTGGTGCCCGGTCGCTTGCGGCGGCTGATCTGCTGCATCAGCTCGTCCTGCAGGTCGATCAGGTGCTCGCCTTCGGCGTCGACGACGCTGCGGTGCCAGTCGCCCTCGGCGTCGAGCGCCCAGGAAGTGACCTCGTCGGACATCGCCAGCTCGAACAGTCCGTCGATCTCGCGCAGGTGATCGGGGTCGACGAGCCGCACGAGCGCCTCGACCCGGCGGTCGAGGTTGCGGTGCATCATGTCGGCCGAGCCGATGTACACCTGCGGGTCGCCGTCGTTGTGGAACGAGAAGATGCGCGAGTGCTCGAGGTAGCGGCCGAGGATCGAACGCACCCGGATGGTCTCGCTGAGCCCTTCCTGCCCCGGCTTCAGCGCGCAGATGCCGCGCACCCAGATGTCGATCGGCACCCCGGCCTGGCTGGCGCGGTAGAGCCCGTCGATGATGGCCTCGTCGACGATGGAGTTCAGCTTGATGCGGATGCCCGAGGGCAGCCCCTTCTTCGCGTTCTCGGCCTCCACCGCGATGCGCTTCAGCAGCCCCTTGCGCAGGTGCAACGGTGCGACGAGCAGGCGCTTGAACTTCTTCTCGATGGCGTAGCCCGAGAGCTCGTTGAACAGCCGGGTGAGGTCTTTGCCCACCTGGTCGTCGGCGGTGAGGAGCCCGAGGTCTTCGTAGATGCGCGAGGTCTTGGGGTTGTAGTTGCCGGTGCCGATGTGGCTGTAGCTCTTCAGCCGGCCCTTCTCCTGGCGGATGACGAGCGCGAGCTTGCAGTGCGTCTTCAGCCCCACGAGGCCGTAGACCACGTGCACGCCCGCTTTCTCGAGCTTGCGCGCCCAGGTGATGTTCGCCTGCTCGTCGAACCGCGCCTTGATCTCCACCAGCGCGAGCACCTGCTTGCCGGCCTCGGCGGCGTCGATGAGCGCTTCCACGATCGGGCTGTCGCCCGAGGTGCGGTAGAGCGTCTGCTTGATGGCGAGCACGTGCGGGTCGGCGGCGGCCTGCTCGAGGAAGGCCTGCACGCTCGTCGCGAACGACTCGTACGGGTGGTGCAGCAGGATGTCGCCGCGCGAGATGGCCTTGAAGATGTCGGGCTTCGCGTTGGGCTCGGGCGGCAGCAGCGCCACCGCGGTGGTGGGCACGTGCTTGGGGTACTTCAGGTCGGGCCGCGCGATGCGGGTGAGGTCGAACAGGCCGCCGAGGTCGAGCGGCGACGGCAGGCGGTAGACCTCCTGCTCGGTGATGTCGAGCTCGCGCACGATCAG
>BADC01000377.1 GCA_000333435.1 Corynebacterium-like bacterium B27
GGCTGGATGCGGGCACTGGAAGTCGAGGGCGATGGAGTCGTTCACGGCGACGCTGGAGAACGGCTCGGCCTGGGCATCCCGGGTCTGTATGCCGAAGTAGGCGGTGTCGGCGCCGGTGCCGGTCCAGGAGAAGCTGAGCACGGGCTGCTCCACCTGGCCTTGGCCGGGAACCGGGGCTTCGCTCGGCGTGGGGCACGTGACGGTGCTGGGGCCGGTGAACGAGGTGATGGTGGGGCCGGGGTTCGCGGGTGCTTCGGGTGCGCCACCGCCACCGCCTGTGCCGCCGCCCGTGCCCGGGTCGGTGGTGGCGGTCGGCGTGGGGGTGGGCGTCGGTGTCTTGGTCGGTGTCGGTCTGGGGGTGCTGCTCGGCGTCGCGCTGCTCGCGGCCGAGGTCTCGGGGGCGGCCACCTGCGAGGTGCCCGCGTTCCGCAGCACGATGAGGGTGACGAAGACGACGAGCGCGGCGGCCAGCAGACCGCGCAACACCCAGCGGATGACGACCGGCGCGCGCCGACGGGCAGGCGGAGAGTCCCCCGGCTCTGTCGTCATGTGGTGGCCTCACGGCTGGTCTGCGGAGATGGCACGATCGTCGAGGTTCAAGATATCCGTTCGCCCCACCGAGCGCCAGAGCCAGGCATCCCAAATGTCCCCCGATTGCGGGCCACCGTCAGCGCGCACCCCGAGGCCGCTTCTCGCGATGAGCTACCGGTGCTCCGGCAGCAGCGGGGCGGTCAGGCCAGGGTCACAACCGAATTGGGTGGCACGGGCGACGGATGCAGCGCCGAAACGATCGCGTACCGCATCGAGCACCGAATCGAGGGCGGCGCCTTCGGTCCAGTCGATCGGCAGTTTGGGGCGGATGCTGCCGGTGCGCGCCACCTGCCCGAA
>BADC01000376.1 GCA_000333435.1 Corynebacterium-like bacterium B27
TATCCGCAGGTGCTGGATCAGAATCAGGGTCTTCGCGTCGCTGATCCGCCCTTCGAGCACGTGCGCCCAGACTGTCGCGAGTGGTAGTTCGTGCACGCTGATGCATTCATTTTCGTCCGTCGGCGGCGCGATCGCCACCGGCACGCACGGCTCCGGCGTCGGCAACGGCAACTTGTCCACAGCCGTCGCCGCGCTCGAACTCGTGACCGGCCGGGGCGACGTGCTGCACATCTCGCGCGCCGACCCGCGATTCGAAGGGGTCGTGGTCGGGCTCGGGATGCTCGGCATCACCACCCGGGTGACCCTCGACATCCAGCCCAGCTATCAGGTGCAGCAGGACGTGTACGTCGACCTGCCGTGGGAGGCCGCGCTCGGCGCCTTCGCCGAGATCGTCTCGGCGGCCTACAGCGTGAGCCTCTTCGGCGGCTGGGCGGATGCGACGCTCAAGCAGGTGTGGCTGAAGTCGCGTCTGCCCGAGGGCTCGGTGACGCCCCTGACGATGCCCGCCGAGTTCCACGGGGCCGTGGCGACCGGCGACAAGGTGATGTCGCCCGCGGGCGACGACCTCGACAACACCACGGTGCAAGGCGGCGTGCCCGGGCCCTGGTCGGAGCGGCTGCCGCACTTCCGGGCCGACGTCACGCCCTCCAACGGCGACGAGATCCAGACGGAGTACTTCGTGCCGCTCGAGCACGCCGTGTCCGCGCTGACGGCCGTGCGCGCGCTGGGCGAGCGCATCGACCCCCACCTGCTCGTCACCGAGCTCCGCACGGTCGCGGCGGATGCGCTCTGGCTGAGCCCGGCGAACGGCCGCGATCCCCTCGCCATCCACTTCACCTGGCACAACGACCCCGAGCCGGTGCGCGCGCTGCTGCCCGAGATCGAGGCGGCTCTCGCCCCGTTCTCGCCGCGGCCGCACTGGGGCAAGTGGTACACGCTTACCGCCGAGGAGATCGCGGCGCAGTACGAGCGCATGGCCGACTTCCGCGCGCTCGCCGACGAGTTCGACCCGCGCGGGGTCTTCCGCAACGCCTACTCGGAGCGCGTGCTCGGCCTGGCGTGAAGCGTCAGGCGGCGCGGTCCGCTCAGGCGGCGCGCGCCTCGCTCAGGGCCGCGTGCAGGCGAGCGGTCACCTCGTCGAGGGTGCCGGTGCCGTCGACCCGGGTGAGGAGGCCGCGCTCGGCGTACGCCCCGGCGAGCGGCGCGGTCTCCGACTCGTAGACCTCGATGCGGTGGCGCACCACCTCAGGCGTGTCGTCGGCGCGGCCCTGCTGCTCGGCGCGGAGCACGAGGCGGGCGACGATCTCGTCGACCTCGGCCTGGAGCAGCAGGACGGCATCGAGGGTCCCCGCCCCGTCGGCCGCGAGGAGGGCGTCAAGGGCGCCCACCTGCGCGAGCGTGCGGGGGTAGCCGTCGAGGATGAAGCCCTGCCGCGCATCCGCCTCGCTCAGTCGTTCGGCGACCATCGTGTTCGTCACCTCGTCGGGCACGTACCGGCCCGCCGCGAGCAGCGCGCTGACCGAACGCCCGAGCTCCGACTGGGTGCGCACGTGCTCGCGGAAGAGGTCGCCGGTGGAGACGGCGGGCACTCCGAGGGCGACGGCGAGGCGGGCAGCCTGGGTGCCCTTGCCGACGCCGGGTGGTCCCATCAGGATGATGCGGGTCATGGGCGTGCTCCTTCGATCAGGTGGGCGATCTGGTCGGCCGTGAGGGGTGAGTTGATGACGACGACGCCGGTGCGCTCCGGATGCGCGGCACCGGGCCCGCGCCCGCGCAACCCCGATTCGCCCATCGACTCGGCGATCTCGTCGACGAGTTCGGCGAACAGGGCGCGCGGGTCTTCGGTGGCGGGCGCGGCGAGCCAGCGGTCGATCACCTGGCTGAGCGCGGCGAGCAGG
>BADC01000375.1 GCA_000333435.1 Corynebacterium-like bacterium B27
GGCCGACACCGCTGTTCCTGCTGCAGTCGTTCGGGGCGGTGCTGCCACTGGCGTCCCTCGTGCTCACGCTGCTCTTCGCGTTCGCGGCGCGCGCGGTGGCCTGGAGCGACGAGCGCGGCCGGCCGTGGTTCGTGTCCCAGTCGGAGCCACCGGATGGCGTGAGCGCGCGCATGGCCGCGCAGGTGCTGCGCACTCCACTCGCGCTGGAGCTCGCGACGGCGCTGGCCGCGGTGGGCGGTGGCGGCAGCGGTGGGGATTCACCGGATGCCCGCGGCGGCAAGCCCGGAACGGCTCGTCGTGGCCGGCGCCGCGCCGCCGCCCGAGCCGCCGTGCGGCCCGACTCGTCGCGGGCCGATCGGCTGCGGGCGGTCGCGCGCAGCGCCCGGCGCGCGGGCCGGCTCGGCGACCGCCTGCGCGCACTGCTCGCGTACGGGCAGGCGCCCGAGCGCCATGCCCAGCTGGCCGAGGGGCTCCGCCGCGTGCCCACCGGGTTCGTGCGCGACCTGTTCATCGCCGCCCCCCTCGCGCTCACCGTGCTGCAGTGGGGGCTCGTGCGCCAGCTCTCGCACCAGGCCACTCTCGCGGTGGTGTGGTGGCCGGCCGTGTTCGTGCTGCTCTCGTCGGCCATCTCCCTCGTGGTGCTCGGCATCGCCCTCTCGGCCAGGCCGCTCACCCGGGCCGGTGCGCTGGTCAAGCAGCACCTCCAGGGGGTCGAGGTCTTCGTCGCCCGCACCTCGTTCCTCGATCGGGCGACGATCGGCGACCGGCTGCTGCCCTACGCGGTGCTCACCGTCGACCCGCGCACCGCCGGGCGGCAGGTGGCGGCACTCGTCGAGACGACGCTCGGCGACCCGCAGGCCGCGCGCGGCTGGCGCACGCTCGACTTCCTCAGCGCCCCGCGCATCCTGGTGCGCATCCTCGCCGTCGCCGTGCTCGCGGCGTCGGTGACGGCGGCTGCCGTGCTGCCGAACCCGTACCCGCGCTCGCCCGAGTACAGCT
>BADC01000374.1 GCA_000333435.1 Corynebacterium-like bacterium B27
CGCAGAGGCCATCCCGCCGGCGACACGGCACAGGCCGCCCTCCGCATCAGCGCGGCCCGGCAGGCGGTCGCCCAGGCCGGCACGCTCGTCACGGGCATCGCGACCCTCGAGACCGACCTGCAGAACGCCGAGGCTGGCCTCGCGGCCGCGATCGCCGATGCCCAGCAGGACATCACGGAGGCCGCACGCATCCAGGCCACGGGCACCTCGCCCGATCCGAACCTGCCCGGCCTCGCGGCCGCGCTCGGCGTCGAGGTGCACCGGGCGCAGACCCAGGGCGCCCGCGATCCGCTGAACGCCCGCACCGCGCTGCAGGCGGCGAACACGCCACTGGATCAGGCGCTCGCCACCGCGCGTGGCGAGCAGGAGCGGGTCGCACGCCTGCTCGCGCAGCGCGACCGGGCGATCGCCACCGCGCAGAGCGAGGTCGCCGCCGCCCAGAACTTCTTGCAGACCCGCCGCGGCGCGGTGGGGGCGGATGCCCGCACGCGCCTCTCCGAGGCCCAGCGGCACCTCGACCAGGCGCTCGCCCTGGCCGGCACCGACCCCGAGGCGTCCCTCCGGGAGGCCTCGGCCGCCGCCGACCTCGCGTCGCGCGCCACCGCGTCGGCTCAGCAGGACGTGACCTGGGCGCAGAGCTCGGGCGGCGGCTACTCGGGCGGGAACGACGACGGGTTCTCCGGCGGCCTCCTCGGTGGCATCCTGGGCGGCTTCCTCGGCGACGGCGGTGGGAGCCGCTCCGGGAGCTCCTGGGGCGGCTCGTGGGGCGGTGGTTCCGGCGGCTGGGGCGGCGGCTACCGGGGCGGGAGCAGCCGAAGCAGCAGTAGGAGCAGCAGTAGCAGCCGCCGGAGCTCCTCCGGCGGCGGTCGACGTTCGAGCAGCAGTTCCGGCGGACGTCGCGGTGGCGGAGGTCGCTTCTGACCCCGAACCGCCGTCCCTCGTCCGCCGATCCGACCAGACCATCAGTCAGTACAGAAGGAGATCACGATGTCCAGTAAGCAGTCCATCTTCGGCCGCATCGCCCAGCTCGCGAAGGCCAACATCAACGCCCTGATCGATCAGGCCGAAGACCCGCAGCTCATGCTCGACCAGCTGGTGCGCGACTACACCGACAACATCGCCGACGCCGAGAGCGCCATCGCGCAGACCATCGGCAACCTGCGTCTGCTCGAGGACGACCACCGCGAAGACGTGGCGGCCGCCGAGGACTGGGGCCGCAAGGCGCTGGCCGCGAGCACCAAGGCCGACGAGTTCCGCGCCGCCGGCAACGTGGCCGACGCCGACAAGTTCGACGCGCTCGCGAAGGTGGCGCTGACCCGGCAATTGCAGTCGGAGAACGAGGCGAAGCAGGCCGAGCCCTCGATCGCGTCGCAGACCGAGTCGGTCGAGAAGCTGAAGTCGGGGCTGGCTGCGATGAAAGAGAAGCTCAACCAGCTGAAGGCCAAGCGCGACAACCTGGTGGCCCGCGCGAAGACCGCCCAGGCGCAGAGCCAGGTGCAGGATGCGCTGAAGAACATCAACGTGCTCGACCCCACGAGCGACCTCGGGCGGTTCGAGGACAAGATCCGTCGTGAGGAGGCCCGGGTGCGCGGCCAGGAGGAGCTGAACGCCTCGAGCCTCGACTCCCAGTTCGAGAGCCTCGAAGACCTCGGTGAGCTCACCGAGGTGGATGCCCGTCTCGCCGCCCTCAAGGCGGGCTCGGCCAAGCCGCTCACGAGCGGCGAGTAGGCACGGCGTCCGGTGACCGCGACCTTCGTCGTCATCCCGCAATGGCAGGGATCCGGCTCGAGCCGGGCCATGCGGCTGATCGACGGCGCCGAGGCGATCCGCGGCGACCTGCCCGCGAGCGTGACCCGGGTGGTCGAGGTGCCGACGGGGGCCGGTGAATCCCTGGAGACGGGGGTGCACCGGTTCTCGTCGGTGAGCGCGATCGCCGAGGCCGCTGAGCTCGCGCTCGACGACGTGAGCGACGTGCCGGTCGTGATCGGCGGCGATTGCGGGGTGGAGTTCGCGGGCATCCGCCGTGCCGTGCGGCGCTCGACCGGCCCCGTGGCCGTGGTGTGGTTCGACGCGCACGCCGACCTCAACACTCCGGCCTCCTCGCCCTCCGGGGCGTTCCACGGCATGGTGCTGCGGACGCTCCTCGGCGGGGGTCCGGCCGAACTCGCGCCGGCGGCACTGCTCGATCCGGGTCACGTGGTGCTGGCCGGCACTCGCGCGCTCGACGACGCCGAGGCCGACTACGCGGAGGCGGCCGGCATCGCCATGCTCTCCCCCGACCGCTTCGAGACGCCGGATGCGCTCATCGCGGCCCTGCGCGACACCGGCGCCACGGAGGTCTACCTGCACGTCGACCTCGACGTGCTCGACCCGAGCGAGATCGCCGGCGTGCAGTTCCCGGAGCCGTTCGGCGTGACGACCGCCCAGTTGACCGCAGCAATCCGCGCGGTGCGCGAGGAGTTCACGGTGGTCGGCGCGGGCATCACCGAGTTCGCGCCGGCGACCCCGGAGGCGGCGGTCGACGACCTGCCGGCCATCCTGCGGATCGTCTCCGCCCTCGTACGATGAACACAGCTGATGACCACAGCGCCGCCCACCGTTGGGCGCGCGGAGGAGTGAGACCATGACCACGGAATACGACCTCATCGTGATCGGTGCCGGGGCGATCGGCGAGAACGTCGCCGACCGCGCCGTGCAGGGCGGGCTCTCGGCAGTGCTCGTCGAAGCCGAGCTCGTCGGGGGCGAGTGCTCCTACTGGGCGTGCATGCCCTCCAAGGCCCTGTTGCGGCCGGGCGAGGCGCTGCGCTCGGCACAGCACATCGAGGGGTCGAAAGAGGCCGTGACGGGCGAACTCGACGCGCAGGCCGTGCTGAAGCGACGCGACTCCTTCGCCAGCAACTGGGACGACTCGGGCCAGGTCGAATGGGTGAAGGGCGCCGGCATCGACCTGGTGCGCGGGCACGCCACCTTCACGGGCGTGAAGGAGGTCGAGGTGAAGGCGGCCGACGGGAGCGTCACCCGCCTGCACGCCCGCCACGCCGTGACCGTCTCCACCGGTTCGGTCTCCCTGCTGCCCGACATCCCGGGCCTCGCCGACGCACAGCCGTGGACCAGCCGCGAGGCCACCAGCGCGAAATCCGTTCCGGCGCGGCTCGTCATCATCGGCGGCGGCGTCGTGGCCGCGGAGATGGCGACCGCCTACGCCTCACTCGGCTCGGTCGTGACCATGCTCTCCCGCGGCAAACTGCTGGCCAAGGAGGAGGAGTTCGCGGGACTCATGGTGACCGAATCGCTCCGCGCGCTCGGGGTCGACGTGCGCGTCGGCGAGTCGGCCACCGAGGTGCGCCGCGACGACGACGGCATCGTGCACACCACCCTGCCCGACGGCACGGTGCTCGAGTCGGAGGAACTGCTGGTGGCGGCCGGGCGACTGCCGCGCACGGGTGACCTGGGCCTGGAGGCGATCGGACTCACCCCGAACCAGTGGCTGGACACCGATGACACCCTGCTCGTGCTCGGCGACGACGGGAAGCCGCTCGACGGCGAGTGGCTGTACGCCACCGGTGACGTGAACCATCGCGTGCTGCTGACGCACCAGGGCAAGTACCAGGCGCGGGCCTGCGGCGACGTCATCGCGGCCCGCGCGACCGGGCAGCCGGTGTCGGATGCGCCCTGGGGCCGGCACGTCGCGACGGCCGACCACGAGGCGGTGCCGCAGGTGACCTTCACCGACCCGCCCGTCGCATCCGTCGGTCTCACCGCCGCGGCCGCCGAGAAGGCCGGCTACCGCACGAAGGTCGTCGACTACGAGATCGGCAACGTCGCGGGGGCGAGCGTGCACACCGACGGCTACACCGGGAAGGCCCGCATGGTGGTCGACGAAGACCGCAAGGTGGTGCTCGGCGTCACCTTCGTCGGCCCCGACGTGCAGGAGCTGCTGACCAGCGCCACCATGGCGGTGGTCGGCGGGATCCCGCTCGACCGGCTCTGGCACGTGGTGCCGGCCTACCCCACGATCAGCGAAGTGTGGCTGCGGCTGCTCGAGACCTACGGGCGGGACGACAGCGCCTGATGGAGCGGCTGCGGCGCATCCTCTACGCTCCCCCGGTCGCGCGGGCCGGCTACCTCTACGCGACCGCGGTCGGGCTGACGCTCGGTGCCCTGTTCAGCACCGGCCGCATCCGCCGGGTCGACGGCTTGTTCGTCTGCGCCGGGATGCCCCGCTGGGCGTTCCGGCGAGGCGGAACGTGCGTCGGCGGTGTCTACCTCACCGACACGAATGACGACCCCGCCGTGTTGCGGCACGAAGCGGTGCACCGGCGGCAGTGGCAGGAGTTCGGGATGATGTTCCCGCTGCTCTACTGGCTGGCCGGATCGGACCCGCTGCAGAACCACTTCGAGATCGAGGCCGGCCTCGAGGACGGCAACTACCTGCCGCGTCGTCGCACCCGCTGAGCGGAGTCCAGCCGAACCCGGCCGGTCGGGCGCCTCAGACGGCGGCGAAGTCGGTGGGCACGTCGCCGCCGACCCACACGCACACCGCGTCGCCGTCGATCTCCGCGTCACCGGTCGACATTTCGCCGAGCCAGGCGCGCACCGCACGACCGACGGCCTGTCCGGTGGCGCAGGCGAGCCCCGAGCCCATCTCGCCCGAGCGCACGTCGCGGGCCAGCCAGGTGACCGTGACGCACTCGGGAGTGGCGATGGGGTCGACGGCCACAGCGGATGGCACCTCGATGAACACCTGACCGCGAGCCTTCTCGGTGAGCGTCGCGACGATGGCGCGGATCTCGTCGAGGTTCGCTTCGGTACCGGCGATGAGCACGCGGCCGGCGGCACGGGCGACGGCGGTGGCGTCGGGGGCGAGGATGTACATGGTGAGATAAGTATAGGCATGCCTTAGTTAGGCTCGCCTCTCTTTTTTCTGTGAGCCCGAAGTGGCTGTCAAGCCCCTCGGCGATGACCCCGGGTGCGCTTAGCGTCATCGGCATGCCGAGCTCCCTCTCCCCTGCCGCCGACCGGCGCCTGCCCTCGATCTCCGTCGTCATCCCGGTCAAGGACGATGCCGAGCGACTCGCGCGGTGCCTCGACGCCCTGCGGGGCCAGAGCATTCCTCCGCTCGAACTGATCGTCGTGGACAACGGCTCCACCGACGCCTCCGCCGCACTCGCGCGGGCGGCGGGCGCGCGCGTGGTGACGGAACGCCGCCCCGGCATCCCCGCCGCGGCCGCAGCCGGCTACGACGCCGCCACCGGGCAGATCATCGCCCGCCTCGACGCCGACAGCATCCCGCCGGAGCACTGGGTCGAGCGCGTGTCGCTGGTATTCGCGCGCCGGCCGGACGTGAGTGCGATCACCGGTGGCGCCCGGTTCTCGGGTGGGCCACGCGGCCTGCGGCGCGCGGGTGCCGCCGTCTATCTGGGTGCGTACTACGTCAGCCTGGCCCCCGCTCTCGGCCACGTCCCCCTGTTCGGATCGAACCTCGCCCTCCGTCGCGACGCCTGGGCGGCGGTGCGCTGGCGAGTGCATCGGGCCGATCCCGACATCCACGACGACCTCGATCTCGCCTTCCATCTCGGTGGGCCGCTCCGCGTGCGCTACACCCGCGACATCGCGGTGCAGATCTCGCACCGCCCACTCACCGATGCCCGCTCGTTCGTGCGCCGGTTCCGGCGCGGCCTCCACACCGTGGCGGTGCACTGGCCGGCCGAGCTGCCCTGGCGGCGCTGGTCGCGGGCGCTCACCACTGCGGTGGGTGCACGCGCTCCCAGTGCAGGTGGCGCTCGAGCTGGCGCCCCAGCGCGAGGAGGGTCGCCTCTCCGCCGGGTCGGCCGATGAGCTGCGCGCCCATCGGCAGGCCCTCCACCGTGCGGTGCACCGGGAGCGTGATGGCCGGCAATCCGGCCACGTTCACGAACGACGTGAACGGCGTGTAGAGCACCTGCTGCTCGAAGTTGCGCTCTCCGTCCTCCCGGTCGTACCAACCGACCGGCCGCGGCGTGAGTGCAAGGGTCGGCATGAGCACCGCGTCGTAGCCGTCGAACTGGCGGATGATCGACTTCTCGTAGGCCGACAACGTCGTCAGCGCTCGTGCCAGCTCCGACGCCGGAATCGACCGGCCGCGCTGCACGAGCCAGCGCGTCAGGGGCTCGACGAGTTCGAGGCCGCCGTCGTCGACCGGGATCTGCGACGCGCCGACCTGCCAGATCACCCGGAACGCCTCGGCGTACTCCGGCGCGGGCTCCAGGGTTAACTCCTCCATCCCGTGCCCCAGCGCGACGAGCGTGTCCCGGGCGATGCCGAGCGCATCCGTCGCCTCCGGAGCGAGGCGGATGTCGTAGGCCGTCTCCCACGGCGAACCGGTGGTCAGCCCGATCTGGAAGCGGCCTTCGCCCCGCACCGCCGCGCCGAGGAACGGCTCGCCGTCGTCCGGTGCCCGCAGGGTGTGTTCGTGCCGGATGCGGCCGCCGCGGCGCGCGATCATGCCGTCCAGGAGCAGCGCGGCGTCGGTCACGGTGCGCGCGAGCGGACCGGCGACGGGCAGCCCGGCGAGCGAGTCCTGTCCCGAACCGGCGGGAACCAACCCGCGCGAGGGCTTCAGCCCCACCAGGCCGCAGGCGGCCGCCGGGATGCGCACCGACCCGCCGCCGTCGGAGCCGGGCGCGAACGGCACGAGCCCGGCCGCCACCGCGACCGCCGCTCCCCCGCTCGACCCGCCCGGGCCGAGCTCCAGGTCGTACGGGTCGCGGGCCGGCGGCGCGACGAGGTTCTCGGTGTAGCTCGGCATGCCGAACTCCGGTGTCGCCGTCTTGCCGAGGCTCACGGCCCCGGCATCGTCGAGCTGCCGGGGGCTGCTCAAGATCCGCCGCACCCCCGAGCAGCTGATCGACGTGACGCTGCAGCCGATCATCTTCACCCTGATGTTCTCCTACATCTTCGGTGGGGCGATCGCGGGCAGCGTGGCGGACTACCTGCCCACGCTCATCCCGGGCATCCTCGTGCAGACCGTCATCACCACATCCGTCGTCACCGGCGTGCAATTGCGCGAAGACATGGACAAGGGTGTGTTCGACCGCTTCAAGTCGTTGCCGATCGCCCGCATCGCGCCGCTCGCCGGGGCGTTGCTGGCCGACACGGTGCGCTACGCCATCGCCACCACGCTCACCTTCGTGATGGGCTTCGTGCTGGGCTACCGGCCCGAGGGCGGCATCGGCAACGTCGTGCTGGCGGGGCTGCTCGTCATCGTGAGCTCCTGGGCCATCAGCTGGATCTTCGCGTTCTTCGGCGTCATCGCCCGCAGTGCGAGCTCGGTGCAGGGCATCTCGTTCCTCGTGCTGTTCCCGCTGACGTTCCTCTCGAACGCGTTCGTCTCGCCCGACACGATGCCCGCGTTCCTGCAGTGGTTCGTGAACATCAACCCGGTGTCGCACCTCGTGACCGCGGTGCGCGACCTGGCGAACAACGGCATGTGGACGGCGGATGCGTGGATCTCGCTGCTCGGTGCCGCCGTCATCGTCGCGGTCTTCGCGCCGCTCACCGTGCGGGCCTACATGAAGAAGGCCTAGACCCTACCGCCACCCCCACGACCACGGCCCGGGCGTGCGCAGCAGTGCTGCGACGCGCTCGGGCCGTTCGGCGTCGGGGAGCGCGGCGACCCGGGCGCGGGCTTCCGTCACCTCGGCGTCGCCGAAGCGGTCCGCGAAGCGGTCGAACAGGGGCGCATGCGGGTGCCGACCTTCTTCTCGAACCGGGCCCGGAACTCCTCCATCGCCTGCCAGATGCCCTCGCCGCGACCCGCGCCGCCGGAACCGAAGCCGCCGCCGTTGCCGAAGCTGTTGCCGAAGCCGCCGAAGCCGCCGGCCGTGTTCGAACCACCCATGATGTCCTCCTCTGTGCACCGCGAACGATACTCAACGATATGCCTCCGAGACCTGCTGCGGCGGACGTTCGCCGAGGTTGCAGCGAATGCGCAGGAAGGGCACCCCACGTAAGATCGGGACGGTGACGGGGGAACGCATCGATGAGACGCGCATCCCCGAACCGCGNNGCGCACCCACTCCCCTCTGGGCGCTCCTGTCCCG
>BADC01000373.1 GCA_000333435.1 Corynebacterium-like bacterium B27
GAGACCCGACTCCACCACCTGGCCGGCGTACATCACGTACCACGTGGTCGCAGAACCGCGCCACCACACCCATGTTGTGGGTGATCATCAGCACCGACATGCCCCGCTCGTCCGCCAGCGCGCCGAGGGTGTCGAGCACCGCCGCCTGCACGGTGACGTCGAGCGCCGAGGTCGGTTCGTCGGCGATCAGCAGCCGCGGTCGCGCGGCGGTGGCCATCGCGATCATGGCGCGCTGGCGCATCCCGCCGCTCAACTGGTGCGGGTAGCTGCGGTACACCCGCTCGCTGTCTCGGATGCCGACACTGTCGAGGCTCGCGAGCACGAGCTTCTTCGCCTCGGCCTTGGGCATCGGCCGGTGCGTCAGCAGCACGTCGACGATCTGCCTGCCGATGCGGAACACCGGGTTCAACGTGGTGGACGGGTCCTGGAAGATCATCGAGATCTCCGACCCGCGCACGGCGTTCACCACGGCGGGTCTGGCCGCGAGCAGGTCGACCCCGTCGAAGCGGATGGCCGAGCCGGCGCCGTAGCGCATCATCTTCTCGTCGTTGAGTCGCAGCACCGACATCGCCGACACCGATTTGCCCGAGCCGGACTCGCCGATGATGCCGACCCGCCGGCCGCGCGGCACCACGATGTCGACCCCGCGCACGACCGGCGGCGCGTCGCCGAAGGCGACGCTGAGGTTCTCGATGTGCAGCAGATCGTCGCTCACGATTCCCTCCCCGACGTGACGGGCTCGACCCCGGGTTCCACGAACTCCAGCGGCACCGGCGGCGCGTGCCGGGATGCCGGGTCGGGTTCGAGCACCGCACGCAGCAGCGCCTGGGTGTACGGATGCTGCGGATGGTCGAACACCTCGTCGACCGGCCCCGTCTCGACGATCCGACCGCGGTACATCACGGCGACCCGGTCGGAGATCTCGCGGATGACGCCGAGGTTGTGGGCGATGAACAGGTAGGCGACCCCCGTCGTGCGCTGCAGATCCTGCAGCAGGGCGATGATCTGCGCCTGCACCGAGACGTCGAGAGCTGAGGTCGGTTCGTCGCAGACGATGAGACTCGGCGAGAGTCCGATGGCCCGGGCGATGGCGATGCGCTGACGTTGGCCACCCGAGAACTCGTGCGGGTAGCGCACCGCCATCGCCGGGTCGAGGCCCACCCGGTCGAGCAGGTCGCCCACCCGGGCGGGCACCTCGCGCGGCGGGCACACCCGGTGCACCCGCAGCGGTTCGGCGATCTGCCGGCCCACCGTCATCCGCGGGTCGAGCGTGCCGTAGGGGTCTTGGAAGATCATCTGGAGCCGAGCGCGCACGGCCCGCATCGGGCGCCGGCCGAGCGACGACAACTCCACCCCCTCGAACCGGATCGATCCGCTGCTCTCGTGCAGACCCAGCACCGAGCGCGCCACCGACGACTTGCCCGAGCCCGACTCGCCCACCAGGCCCAGCGTCTCGCCGGGCTGCAGGCTGATGCTGACACCCTCGACCGCGTTGCCCGCGGCGCCCGGGTAACGCACCGTGAGGTCGTCCACCTCGAGCAGCGCCGCCCCGCCGGGCCCCGGCCGTGCAGCTGACGTCATCACGTCGTCCTCCCTCATGATCGCCGCCGCCGTCGCATCGGGTTCGACGACTCCGCCACCAGTTCGCCCGCGAACATCAGGAGGGCCGAGGCGAGCGTGATGGCCAGGCCCGCCGCGATCGCGTAACTCGGCGCGGTGACGTAGTAGTTCTTCGACGACTGCAGGATGGTGCCCCAGGTGGCGGCCGGCAGCTGCACGCCGAGCCCGAGGTAACTGAGCCCGGCCTCGATCAGGATGGCCTCGGCCATCAGCTGCGGGATGAGGGTCAGCAGCGGCCCGGCGGCGTTGGGCAGGATGTGCCGCGCGAGGTTGCGCGCCGGCGAGATGCCCGTGACGTGGGCGGCGAGCACGAACTCGCGCTGCCGCAGCGCGAGCGTCTGCGCCCGCACGAGCAGGAAGATGCGCGGGAAGAACAGGAATCCGATGATGCCGACGAGGGTGACCGCCGTGGTGCCGAAGCTCGCCACCATGAGGATGGCGAAGAGGATGAGCGGGAACGCGAGCGTCGCCGACGAGACACCCGAGAGCGCTCCGTCGACCAGGCGGCCGCCGTACCCGGCGAGCAAGCCGGTGGGGATGCCGATCACGAGGGCGATCACGAGGCTGCCCACCGCGACCACCAGCTCGAGTCGCGTGGCGTACACGATGCGCGCCCAGACATCCGCGCCCGCCTCATCGGTGCCGAGCGGATGCGCGAACGACGGCGGTTGCAGGATGGCGTCCGCGTCGATGGTGGTCGGGAGGTACGGTGTGAACAGCTGGGGCCAGAGCGCCATCAGCAGCACGATCAGGCCGATGACGAGCAGCGCCAGCCGGGCAGGGCCCAGCGCGGCGACGCGGCGGCCGAAGCGGGCGATCATCGGGCGATCCTCGGGTCGACCAGGCGGTAGGCGATGTCGGAGAGGAAGCCGACGACGAGCACCACCACCGTGGTGAGCAGCACCGCCCCCTGCACGACCTGGTAGTCGCGGTTCAGCACGCTGCTGAGCAGAAGCTGCCCGAGCCCGCCCAGCCCGAACACTGCCTCGACCAGCACGGCGCCGCCGATGAGCGCGGAGATCTGCACGCCGACGATGGTGATCATCGGCAGCACCGCGTTCTTCGTGGCGTAGGCGAACAACCGGCGGCGCGGCGAGATGCCCATGGCGGTCGCGGTGCGCATGTAGTCCTGACGCAGCACGTCGGAGGCCTCCGCGTAGACGAACCGGGTGAGCACACCCGTGAGGAAGATGGAGAGGGTGGTGACCGGCAGGACCATGCTCGTGACGAAGCCGAGCGGGTCGTCGGTCGGTGCCACGTACCCGCCCGAGGGCAGCACCCGCAGCGTGACCGAGAACAGGATGATCAGCAGGAGCCCCAGCCACACCGCCGGGATGGCGATGGCCAAGGTGGTGACGGTGCGCACGACGCGGTCGACGATGCCGTTGCGGTGCCGCGCCGCCCACATGCCGAGCACGATCGACAGCGGCACCGAGATGACGACCGAGAGCACGATCAGCCAGAGGGTGCTCGGCACCGCACCCAGGATCAGCTGCACCACCGACACGTCGTTGCGGCTCGAGACGCCGAGGTTCCCGGTGAGGATGTG
>BADC01000372.1 GCA_000333435.1 Corynebacterium-like bacterium B27
AGAAATAGGCGCTCTGCCAGGGGCGATCGGTCGCGCCCCTGAACATCAGCATCCGCGCGGGAACCTTGTCGGCCACCAGCGTGGGGATCGGCCGCAGGCATGCCGGCAGCTGGAAGAGGGCAAGCACGACGATAGCGCGCCCGGCGCCGCGCCACGATCGAAATTCCCGCAGCCACAACCAGCACCCCGCCGCGAAGAGCGGGAACAGCCACTTGAAATAATGCGCA
>BADC01000371.1 GCA_000333435.1 Corynebacterium-like bacterium B27
ACTCGGGCCAGGGCCTCGAGGGTTGGGTGAAGGTCGCGCAGCAGAACCCCGACTACAAGACCATGTCGATCTCGTCGCAGCCGAGCATCTCCTCGACCGCCCTCTGGCTGTCCTGGATGCTCATCAACAACCAGAACGACGCGTCGAGCCTGCCCGACAAGACGGTCTACGCGCCGCTGCTCATCATTCCCGAGGAGAACCGCGACGCCTGGGCCAACGCCCTCGAGTACACCGAGATCGCCGAGAACCCGACCACGCTCGAGCAGGCCCAGTCCTACGTGAAGGCCGCCATCGACGGCGACCCGGTGCTGCAGGACGAGCCGCTGCCGCCGAGCAACTGAGAGCAGCACCACCCACCCGAGGCGGAGAAGAAGGCAGCATGCCAGAGCAGTCAGCACCCGACACCCTGATCGTTCAGGGGGTGTCGAAGAGATTCGGCTCGACCCTGGCGGTGGACGACGCGTCGTTCACCGCCAGGCGAGGCGAACTCATCGGAATCGCGGGCCACAACGGCGCCGGCAAGAGCACGATCCTCAAGGTCGTGAACGGCACCATCGCGGGCGACTCCGGCACGGTGACGATCGGAGGCGTCGAGCGCCCGGCCACCGAAGCGGTGGCGCATCCCGAGAAGCTCGGCGTGCGCACCGTCTACCAGGAGCTCTCGCTCTGCGCGAGTCTCCGGGTCGACGAGACCGCGGCGATCTTCGACCACTCGGCGCGGGGCATCTCCTGGCGGCGCACGGCCTGGCGCAATCTGCGGGCCGTGCTCGACGAGATGTTCCCGGGCCACGGCATCCGCCCCGACGCGAAGATCCACGAGCTGTCGATCGCCCGGCGGCAGATGATCGAGTGCGCGAGCACTTTCATCGACAGCACCACCCCGCCGCAGCTCGTCATCCTCGACGAGCCGACGTCGTCGCTGGATGCGTCCTCGACCGCGAGCTTCTACGCCTACCTCGAGAAGCGTGCCGCCGACGGGGTGTCGGTCATCATCACCACGCACCGGTTGCAGGAGATGATCGACCACCTCTCCCGCATCTACGTCATGCGCGACGGGCGCGTGCTCAGCGAGCAGCCCGCCGCCACCGCCACCAAGGACTCGATCGTCACGGCCATGGGGCTGGCGGCGCACGAGAGTGCGCGGGTCGCCCCGGAGACGGCGACGGCGGATGGGGGCGCGGTGACTTCCGCGGCGGCACGCACCGGCGCGGGTGACGTCGTCGTGCGGCTGGAACAGGAGGCGGGCGCCGGCGGCACCGAGGTGTTCGAGATCCGCCAGGGCGAGATCATCGGCTTCGCCGGTCTCGAAGGGCACGGGCAGCTGCTCGCGCTCGAGGCGGTGTACCGGGCATCCGCTCGTCGGCCGGGCGGACGCCGGGCACCCAAGCGCACCACGCACCACGTGGTGTCGGTGGTGGGCGACGCCGCCTACGTCAGCGGCGACCGGGGGGTGCGCGGCATCTTCCCGCTCTGGGACGTCGCGTCGAACATCAGCTTCACGAGCCTCGGCAAGGTGACCACCGCCGGGCTCATCAGGCCGAGCGCCGAGCGGAGCCTGGTGAACCAGTGGTACTCCCGGCTCGGCATCAAGGGGCGCCCGACCGACGGCATCACGAGCCTCTCCGGCGGCACGCAGCAGAAGGCGCTGATGGCCCGCGCGATGGCGGCGGGATCGGATCTGCTGCTGCTCGAAGACCCCACCCGCGGCGTCGACCAGGCCACGAAGAGCGAGGTCTACGACCTGCTACGGCAGCAGGCGGCCGAGGGCCAGACCGTCGTCTGGTACTCCACCGAGAACGAGGAGCTGCGCAACTGCGACCGCGTCTTCGTGTTCCGGGTGGGCACGATCGTCGCCACTCTCACCGGTGCGGAGGCCACGGAGGATGCGGTGATCGCCCTCTCGTTCGGCGGTCAGGACGCCGACCCGATCGATGTCGAGGAGGCCGTGCGATGACCACCGCTCCATCCGCTCCCACCGGTGCCTCCGGCTCGTCGCCGGCGCTCGGCCAGACGCTGCGCGACCGCCTCGGCGGCGTGTTCGGGCCCTGGTTCCTGCCGAGCGTCGCGGCGCTCGTCATCTTCGGCATCATGGTGTCGCTGCGCCCGCTCGTGGCGTCGCCGACCGGGATCAACCTGGTGCTCGCACCGCTCATCCCGCTCATCTTCGCCGTGCTGGCGCAGATGTTCATCATCGCCGCGGGCGACATCGACCTCGGCATCGGCTCGTTCATCGGGCTCGCCAACGTGGTGATCGCGGTCATCCTGCCCGACAGTCCCGTCGCGGGCATCCTGTTCCTGGCGGGGATGGTGGTCGCCTACGGTGCGATGGGCGTGCTCATCGCGGTGCGCGGACTGCCCTC
>BADC01000370.1 GCA_000333435.1 Corynebacterium-like bacterium B27
GGTGCGGCGCTTCGTGGCGGAGGGCGCGCACGTCGTCGTGACCGGCCGCTCGGGCGAGAAGCTGGCTGCGGTGCAGCAGGAGTTCGGCGACGCCGTCACTCCCGTGCGCGCCGACGTCGCCCGGCCCGCTGAGCTCGACGAGGTGTTCGCCGCCGTCGCCGCGCGCGGCACGGGCCTCGACGTCGTGTTCGCCAACGCGGGCGGCGGCGAGTTCGCGGCCCTCGAAGAGATCACCTGGGAGCACTTCACCACCACCTTCGAGGCGAACGTCGGCGGCACCCTGTTCACGGTG
>BADC01000369.1 GCA_000333435.1 Corynebacterium-like bacterium B27
CCCGGAGGCCGTGCTGATGGTGTGCTCGCGCGTCATCGGCAACGACGCGTCGATCGCCTGGTCGGGCGCGTCCGGGGCGTTCGAACTCAACGTCGCGATCCCCGTGATGGGCACGGCGCTGCTCGAGTCGATCCGGCTGCTGTCGAACTCGGCGGTGCTGCTGGCCGACAAGACCGTGGCGGGCCTCGAGGCGAACCTCGACCGGGCGCGGGCACTGGCCGAGTCGTCGCCGTCGATCGTGACGCCGCTCAACCGCATCATCGGCTACGAGGCGGCGGCGAAGATCGCCAAGCACTCGGTGGCCCGCGGCATCACGGTGCGCGAAGCCGTGATCGACCTGGGCTTCGTCGAGCGCGGAGAGGTCACCCTCGAGCAGCTCGACGCGGCCCTCGACGTGCTGTCGATGACCCGCCCGCCGGCGGCCAAGTAACTCGCGCGGCGCCCCGGCGCCCACACGAGAACGACGGAGCCTGCGCCCACCTTCGGTCGCAGGCTCCGTCGTTTCGGCTTTTCGGGCTGCTTCTCCGTCGTTCCGGGCCGCCCAGCAGGTAGCGCGGAGCGATCAGGCGGCGACCCCGAGGGCGGCGGCGGCCCAGAAGGTGGCGAGCAGGGCTGGGCCGAGCGGCACGCGGGTGGCGGCAAGTGTGGCGCCGGCGAGGAGCGTCGCCGCGACCTGCACCGCCACGAGCATCCCGCCCACGACGAGAGCGTGGGCAATGACGTCCGGGCGCCCGAGCACCCCTGTCATCCCCGCCGAGCCGCCGAGCCACGCGCCCAGCTTGACGTCGCCCATTCCGACAGCGCCGACCGCCCAGCCGGCCCCCAGCACGCCGGCAGCGACAACGACGCCGGCCAGCCCGGCGAACCCGGCCAGCGCATCCGGTGGCCCCCGCAAGGCCGCACCGATCAGCGCCCACGCCAGCACCACCAGTCCCGGCACCACGAGCGCGTTCGGGAGACGGTGTTCTCGTGCATCCGTCACCCCCAGCGGCACGCTCACGGCAGCGAGATGCACGAGTGGCACGAGGAGGAAGATCGACATGTAGCGACGCTACGAGGATCGCATCCCGGACCGGGCGCATCCGCGCGATCTGTGGATGACTCTGGCCTGTGGACGAAGCCGGCCCGCCTGTTCCAGGAGGAACGGACGGGCCGGCCAGGCGAGGTGAGGGTTACGCGAGCTCGTTCGACTCCAGCATCTCGGTGACGAGAGCCGCGATCGCCGAGCGCTCCGAGCGTGTCAGCGTGATGTGTCCGAACAGCGCGTGCCCCTTCAGGGTCTCGATCACCGAGGCGACGCCGTCGTGCCGGCCGACGCGCAGGTTGTCGCGCTGCGCCACGTCGTGCGTCAGCACCACCCGCGAGTTCTGCCCGATGCGGGAGAGCACCGTCAGCAGCACGTTGCGCTCGAGCGACTGCGCCTCGTCGACGATCACGAAGGCGTCGTGCAGCGAGCGCCCACGGATGTGCGTGAGCGGCAGCACCTCGAGCATGCCCCGGTCGATCACCTCGTCGAGCACGTTCTGCGACACCAGCGAGCCGAGCGTGTCGAACACCGCCTGCGCCCACGGGTTCATCTTCTCGGCAGCGTCACCCGGCAGGAAGCCGAGCTCCTGGCCACCCACCGCGTACAGCGGCCGGAACACCATGATCTTCTTGTGCTGCTGCTTCTCGAGCACCGCCTCGAGCCCGGCGCAGAGGGCCAGAGCGGACTTCCCCGTACCAGCTCGACCCCCCAGCGACACGATCCCGACCTCCGGGTCGAGCAGCATGTCGATCGCCACCCGCTGTTCGGCTGAGCGGCCGTGCAGGCCGAACACGTCGCGGTCGCCGCGCACGAGTCGGAAGGAGTACGACGCATCCGTGTGCCCGCCCCCGGTGTACCAGGAGCGACCGCCGTCGTAGTTCTGGCACCAGGTGGTCGGGTGGTCGATGCCCATCGTGCCGCCGGTGTACGACTTCTCGTCGAGGGAGGCGAGCACGTGCACGTTGCCCCGCGGGTTGCTGCGGAAGTTGTACCACTCGTCGTACCGCGTCCAGGTGTCGCCGAGGTGCGAGGTGCTGGGGTGCGCGTGGTCTTCGACCTTGACGGTCGCGTTCTGCTCGGCCGGGTGGCCGGCGAAGTAGGCGCCGACGAGCTCGCCGTACCACGGCCAGTCGTACTCGGTGTCGGAGGCCGCATGCACGCCGGCGTAGCCGCCGCCGTTCTCGATGTAGTCCTCGAACGCTGCCTGCTGGTCGGCGCTCAGCACGTCACCCGTGGTGGACATCCAGACCACCACGTCGTACTGCGCGAGGTTCTCGGTGGTGAACGATGCACCGTCTTCGGTGGTGTCCACGGAGAAGTTGTTCTCGGCGCCGAGCTGCTGGATGGCGGCGATACCGGCCGGGATCGAGCCGTGCCGGAAGCCGGCGGTCTTCGAGAAGACCAGCACCTTGAAATCGGGATCCACCGCGGCCGGGGCGATGGCCGTGCCCACGCGGGGCGATCCGGCGGTGGTGGTCGTCGTCGACGCGGAAGCCGCGCCGGCGGTCGCCAGGACGCCGGAAGCGACCATGGCGAGAGCCGCGAGAGACGCGACGAGTCGCGATCTCACGGAGCGATGTGGTTGGACAGCTCTGTTCAACGTGTGCACCCCTCAGTACCTGGCGCGCCGGACGACGCGCAACTCCTGCCGATCCTAGGGAGGGTTTTGTTGTCCGTCAAGATTAATTCGAGATGCGCGTCAAATGGCGTCTCGAGCGCGTCCTGAGCGAATGCGGGCGAGATTAGGATGGCAGCGCAGAGAAACCCGGTTCATCAGGCGTTCTCCGGCCGCCGCGGGCGACAGACGTCGAGTTATGCGGTGAGCACGCCGGCCGGATCGGCCAGGAGCGGCGCGAACGCCAATTGGGCCGCGCCCATCATGAGGAGATCCCGGCCCAGCGAGGAGCGGGAGATGCGAGCGGTCTCCCGCGAGCCGAGCATGGCCGACCGCGCGACCGCGCCCTGCAGGCGCTCCGGTGCCGCGTCGAAGAGCGACCCGAGGAAGCCGCCGAGCACGATGAGCTGCGGATTGAACAGGTTCACCGCGTTGCGCAGGGTGACGGCCAGGAAGTCCAGCTGACGATGCACCAGCGCCACGAGCTCCGGGGCAGGCCCTGCGGGATCGGCCAGTCGCTCCCGCAGGACGTCGTCGAGATCGTCGACCCGATGGGGCGCAAGATCCAGCGCATCCAGCAGCGGCTGCCGCTTGACCTCGGTCTCGAGACATCCGTTGGCCCCGCAGTAGCAGGGGAGGCCGTCGCTGTTGACGAGGGTGTGGCCGAGTTCCCCGGCGTAGCCGCTCTCACCGGTGAGCAGCACGCCGTTGCTCACCACGCCGCCGCCGATGCCGCTCGCCCCGCCGTTCAGGTACACCAGATTGCGCACCCCGCGGCCGGCACCGAACAGGCTCTCGCCCAGGGCGCCGACGGCGGCGTCGTTCGCCGCGTACACGGGCAGGCGCAGCGAACGGCCGAGCATCTCCGAGAGCGGAGCGTGCTGCCAGCCGAGGTGCGGCGCCAGGTTGACGAGACCATCGCTCGCGCGCACGAGGCCCGGCACGGCGAGACCGACCCCGATGGTGCGGTAGCTCGTGTCGAGCTCGTCGCGCATGCCGGCCACGACGGCCGACACGATGTTCACGACCTCCTCGACCGAGGGCACCCGCACCGTGTCGTACCGGATGCGCTTCAGCACCTGACCGCCGAGCGCCACGAGCCCGATGGTGACGGCGTCGAGCTCGGGGTTCACCGCCAGCGCGACCGCGCGCCTCCCGGGCTTGATCATGAGGCTGGGCCGGCCGACCTGATTCGTGGTGTCGGGCTCGGTCTCGTCGACGAGGCGCAGGCTCACCAGTTCGCCCACCAGGGCGCCGATGGTCGAGCGGTTCAGCCCGGTGTCGCGGGTGAGTTGAGCGCGGGTGACGGCGCCGCTCGAGTGCACGAGGTTGAGCACGGCCGACAGGTTGTTGCGTCGCACGTCGTCGAGGTTGTTTCCGCGCGCCGCCGCACGCACGGGGACTTTCGTTGAGTCGCTCACGACCATCGCGCACCGCCCTCGCCCAGGAATCCCGGAGCAGATCGAGTTACCCGTCGGCCATCCAGGCGGGAGCATCATATTATCAGCGGCGAGACAACAAATTAGAACGGCACGGCTTCGCTAGAAGATTTCACACCTCATCCATCGGACACGTAAAGCTTCTTCTCAGCTTCGAGCTCCGGGGCCCGGGCGTCGATTCGGGATCGCGAGCGCACCGCACCCGCCGGGTCCGACAGCACGCCCGAGAACGCGAGCTCGGCGGCTCCGATCATGAGCAGGTTCGAGCCCAGCTCCGCCCGGGTGATCTCCACGGCCTCGGCCGGTGCCTGCAGGCCCTTCTCCCGCATCTTCGCCACCAGCCGCCCCGGCGCGAGGGCGTGGAGGGTGGCGAGGAAGCCGCCCAGCACGATCCGCTCCGGGTTCAGCACGTTCACCGCGTTGCGCAGTGCCACGGCGAGCACGTCGACCTGACGGTGCACCTCTGCCGTGACCGCAGGGTCCGTGGCCGCGGCGAGCGCGCGCTCGAGTTCGTCGTTGTCACCCCCGTCGAGACCGACCACGTCGAGCAGCCGGCGCTTCGAGACCTCGGTCTCCAGACATCCGATCGCCCCGCAGTGGCAGAGTTCGCCGGTCGAGTTGACCAGGGTGTGACCGAGCTCGCCGGCGTAGCCGTCGGTGCCGGTGAGCAGCATCCCGCCGGTGACCACTCCCCCGCCGATGCCCGACGAGCCGCCGTTCACGTAGAGCAGATGGGTCGACCCGTGCCCGGCGCCGAAGATGATCTCGCCGCCCGCGCCGAGCGACGCGTCGTTCGATGCCCACACCGGGTAGCCGGTCGCGGTGGCCACCATGTCGGCGATGGGCTCGTCGAGCCAGCGCAGGTGCGGCGCATAGGTCACCATGCCGTCTTCCGCGCGCACGAGTCCGGGCACCGCCATGCCGATGCCGACGATGCGGTAGGCCGAGTCGAGTTCGCCGCGCATCCCCTCGATCACGGCGGCGGCGATGTTCACCACCTCCTGGGCCGTCGGCACGTGCTCCGTCGGGTAGCGGATGCGCTTCAGCACCCGCCCGCCGAGCCCGACCAGTCCGATGGTGATGGCGTCGATCTCGGGGTTGATCGCGAGCGCCGCCGTCGACGGGTTCGCATGCACCTGCGGACTCGGCCGGCCCACGTTGGTGCTGGTGCCGGGCGAGGACTCGTAGAGCAGGTCGAGCTCGCTGAGCTGAGCGGTGAGCGTGGCCACCGTCGAGCGGTTGAGCCCCGTCACCCGGGCGAGTTCCGCCCGGGTGAGGGTGCCGCGGTGATGCACGAGCGAGAGGATGAGCGACAGGTTGGTGCGCCTGGTCTGGTCGTTGGTGGTGGCCGCCGACGCCGATCCGAAGATCGGGGGCTCTGTCACTGACATCCGCTGCTGCTATCGCGTGCTGAACGCGGCGTCGAAGGCCGCGGTCGGGGCGTCGAAGGCGAGGCGCTTCACGAACTCGAGGGCCTCCGGCGCGCCGACCAGCCGGTCCATGCCGGCGTCTTCCCACTCCACCGAGATCGGGCCGTCGTAGCCGATGGCGTTGAGCGCACGGAAGCTCTTCTCCCACGGCACGTCGCCGTGGCCGGTCGAGACGAAGTCCCACCCGCGCCGGAGGTCGGCCCAGGCGAGGTGCGACGAGAGCCGGCCGTTGCGGCCGTTGCCGGTGTTCATCTTCACGTCCTTGCAGTCGACGTGGTAGATGAGGTCCTTGAACTCGAGGATGAACGCCACCGGGTCGAGCTCCTGCCAGACGAAGTGGCTCGGGTCCCAGTTCAGGCCGAACGCCGGGCGGTGCCCGATCGCGTCCAGGGTGCGCACCGTGGTCCAGTAGTCGTACGCGATCTCCGAGGGGTGCACCTCGTGCGCGAACCGCACACCCACCTCGTCGAAGACGTCGAGGATGGGGTTCCAGCGGTCGGCGAAGTCCTGGTACCCGGCGTCGACGAGCTCCTGCGACACCGGCGGGAACATGGCGACGTACTTCCAGATGGCCGAGCCGGTGAAGCCCACGACGGTCTTCACCCCGAGCGCCGCCGCGAGCCGCGCCGTGTTCTTCATCTCCTCGGCGGCGCGCTGACGCACGCCCTCGGGGTCGCCATCGCCCCAGACCACGTCGGGCAGGATGTCGCGGTGCCGCTGATCGATGGGGTCGTCGCAGACCGCCTGGCCCTTGAGGTGGTTCGAGATCGCGTAGACCTTCAGCCCGTACTTCTCGAGCAGAGCGAGCTTGCCCTCGACGTAACCCGGTTCAGCCCAGCGCCACGGGTCGAGGTGGTCGCCCCAGCAGGCGATCTCGAGCCCGTCGTAGCCCCACTCCGATGCCAGCCGTGCGACCTCCTCGAAGGGCAGGTCGGCCCACTGGCCGGTGAAGAGAGTGATCGGTCGTGCCATGTTTCTTACTCCTCTTATACGTGGTGGCGGTCAGACGGCGGTCCAGGCGCTGCCGTTGCCGGAGCTCTGCTCCACGGCGTCGAGCACTCGCTGCACCTGCAGACCGTCGGTGAACGAGGGCCGCGGCTGCTCCCCGGCGACGATGGCCTCGACGAAGTCGCGGGCCTGGTGCGAGAAGCCGTGCTCGTAGCCGAGCATGTGCCCGGCCGGCCACCAGGCGGCAACATACGGATGCTCGGGCTCGGTCACCAGGATCTTCGTGAAGCCCTGCGTGGCCGGGTCGGCCGTGCCGTCGAAGAACTGCAGCGCGTTGAGGTCTTCGAGGTCGAAGGCGAGGGCGCCGGTGGAGCCGGAGACCTCGATGCGCAATGCGTTCTTGCGGCCCGTGGCGAAGCGCGTGGCCTCGAAGCTGCCGAGCACGCCGTCGTCGAAGCGCCCGGTGAAGAGGGCGACGTCGTCGACGGTGACCTGGCCGCGCTCGTCGGAGGCGGTGCCGGAGAGGCCGCGCGCATCCGCCAGCAGCGGACGCTCGGCCACGAGGGTCTCGAGCACACCCGAGACGGAGGTCAGCTGGCTGCCCGTGATGAACTGCGCCAGATCGATGGCGTGGGCGCCGATGTCGCCGAGCGAGCCGGAGCCCGCGAGCGACTTGTCGAGGCGCCAGGTCATCGGCGCCTCGGCGTCGTGCAGCCAGTCCTGCAGGTACTGCGCGCGCACCTGGCGCACGGTGCCGATGCGGCCCGCGGCCACGAGGTCGCGGGCGAAGGTGACGGCGGGTACCCGGCGGTAGGTGAAGCCGACCATGGCGCGCACGCCGTTCTCGGCGGCGCGGTCGGCCGCGGCCGCCATCGCCTTGGCTTCGGCCACGGTGTTCGCGAGCGGCTTCTCGCAGAGCACGTGCTGCCGGCCGCCAGGGCCGCGATCG
>BADC01000368.1 GCA_000333435.1 Corynebacterium-like bacterium B27
GACAGCACCACCGAAGCGACGACGCCCGCCCGGGTCTGGGCCACCATGGTGCGCGGAAACGAGCGGTTCATCGCCGGCACGCCCAAGCACCCCCGCCAGGACGCGGAGACCCGAGCCGAGCTGGCCGGTCTGCAGACGCCTCGCGCGGCGCTTCTCGGCTGCTCCGACTCCCGGCTCGCGGCCGAGATCATCTTCGACCTCGGCCTCGGCGACCTCTTCGTGGTGCGGAACGCCGGCCAGGTGGTGTCCGAGTCGGCCATCGGCAGTCTCGAGTACGCCGTCGAAGTGCTGGGCGTGTCGCTCATCGTGGTGCTCGCGCACGACGCCTGCGGTGCGGTGCGGGCCGCCATCGACTCCCAGCTGCCGGATGCGGCGCCGCTGCCCGGCCACATCGGCTCCCTCGTCGACCGGATCGTGCCCGCGCTCGCCCACGTCGACGCGGAGCGCGCCGACGACGGCAGTCTGCTCGAGGCTCCGGATGCGGCGGTGGTCGGCCGCGCCCACCTCCGCGACACCGTGCGCGAGCTCCTGGAGTCCTCGGAGATCGTCACGGCGGCGGTGGCGGACGGTAGATTGGCTGTGGTGGGTGCGAACTACCGGCTGGCCGAGGGCCGTGCCGTCGCCGACATCGCCATCGGCGAGATCTGACGCATCCGACCAACCCCCGCGACAACCCCGAACCGGCGGCGCAGCGCGCCACGGGCACACGAAAGGACGACCACACAGTGGTGGAGAACGCCTCGGAGACCGAGTACCGCATCGAGCACGACACCATGGGTGAGGTCAGGGTTCCGGTGAGTGCCCGCTACGGCGCCCAGACCCAGCGCGCGGTGGAGAACTTCCCGGTCTCGGGCGATGTGCTCGAGCCCGCCCAGATCGCGGCGCTGGCCCGCATCAAGAAGGCGGCGGCACTCGCGAACAAGCAGCTCGGTGTGCTCGACGCCGGCATCGCGGATGCGATCGCCGCCGCCGCCGACCGCGTCGTGGCCGGCGAGTTCGGCAGCGACTTCCCGATCGACGTCTACCAGACCGGCAGCGGCACCTCGTCGAACATGAACATGAACGAGGTGCTCTCCTCGCTCGCCTCCGAGTCGCTCGGTTCGCCGGTGCACCCGAACGACCACGTGAACGCCTCCCAGTCGTCGAACGACGTGTTCCCCACCTCGGTGCACGTCGCGGTGACCAGCGCCCTCATCCACGACCTCATCCCGTCGCTCGAGCACCTCGCGGAAGCCCTCGAAGAGAAGGCGGCGCTGTGGGCGACCGCCGTGAAGTCCGGCCGCACCCACCTCATGGATGCGACGCCCGTGACGCTCGGCCAGGAGTTCGGCGGGTACGCCATGCAGATCCGGCTCGGCATCGAGCGCGTGAAGTCGGCGCTGCCCCGGGTGGCGGAGGTTCCGCTCGGCGGCACCGCCGTCGGGACCGGCATCAACACGCCCGCCGGGTTCCCGCAGCTCGTCATCGAGCTGCTCGCCGACGAGACGGGCCTCCCGATCACCGAGGCGCGCGACCACTTCGAGGCGCAGGGCGCGCGGGACTCGCTCGTCGAGGCATCCGGTGCGCTGCGGGTGCTTGCCGTGTCGCTCACGAAGATCTGCAACGACCTCCGCTGGATGGGGTCGGGCCCGAACACCGGCATCGGCGAACTGCACATCCCCGACCTCCAGCCGGGCTCGTCGATCATGCCCGGCAAGGTCAACCCGGTCATCCCG
>BADC01000367.1 GCA_000333435.1 Corynebacterium-like bacterium B27
ATCACGATCACACCGTCGAAGTCGACCGTGCCGAGGAACGCGCGCATCGCGTCCACCGCGGCGCCGTCGGCGGCGTTCTTGTCGCCTTTTCCGATGAACGGCTGCGCCCGGATGGCCGCGGCCTCGGTGGCCCGCACGAGCTCGAGTGCGAGGTTGCGGTCGGGCTGCTCGTAGAGGGGGGCGGAGTCGGCGGTCATGACGTGTCCTTTCGGGAGAGTCTGGCGGGCCGGAGCGCGACGGCGGCGTCACGACGGAGTGAAGCGGGGTGCATCCGTTGCCGCGATCCAGCCTATCGGCCCGGCCGGTGCCACGCGCGCTGGCTAGAATCGGGATGACACGGGTCCGGCCGGCGCGCTGCTGTCGCGCCCACCAAAGGAGATGACATGCCCATTGCAACCCCCGACCAGTATGCAGAGATGCTCGACAAGGCGAAGGCCAAGGGGTTCGCGTACCCCGCGGTGAACGTCTCGTCGTCGCAGACGCTCAACGCGGTGCTGCAGGGCCTGGCCGAGGCGGAGTCGGATGGCATCATCCAGGTCACCACCGGCGGCGCCGACTACTTCGCCGGCCATACCGTCAAGGCCCGCGCCACGGGTGCGCTCGCGTTCGCCGCGTTCGCGCACGAGGTGGCCAAGAGCTACCCGATCACCGTCGCGCTGCACACCGACCACTGCCCGCAGCCCGCGCTGGCCGACTTCGTGCTGCCGCTGATCGCCGCTTCCGAAGAGGAGGTCAAGGCCGGCCGCAACCCCATCTTCCAGTCCCACATGTGGGATGGTTCGGCCATCCCGCTCGACGAGAACCTCACCATCGCCGAGGACATGCTGAAGCGCACGAAGGCCATCAACGCCATCCTCGAGGTGGAGATCGGCGTCGTCGGCGGCGAGGAGGACGGCGTCAGCCACGACATCAACGAGCACCTCTACACGACGCTCGACGATGCGATCAAGACGGTCGAAGCGCTCGGCTTCGGCGAGCAGGGCCGGTACATGGCCGCGCTCACCTTCGGCAACGTGCACGGCGTGTACAAGCCGGGCAACGTGAAGCTGCGCCCGGAGCTGCTGAAGGAGATCCAGGACGGCCTCGCCGCGAAGTACGGCACCGGCCCGAAGCCGCTCGACCTCGTCTTCCACGGCGGATCGGGCTCCTCCGACGCCGAGATCGCGGAGGCGGTCGCGAACGGCGTCATCAAGATGAACATCGACACCGACACGCAGTACGCCTTCACCCGCTCGATCGCGGGCTCGATGTTCACCAACTACGAGGGTGTGCTGAAGGTCGACGGCGAGGTCGGCAACAAGAAGCAGTACGACCCGCGCGCCTGGGGCAAGGTGGCCGAGACCGCCATGGCCGCGCGCGTGGTCGAGGCCACCCAGCAGCTGGGCTCGGCCGGCCACTCGGGCAAGTAAGCACCGGGAGAACCACCATTCGGGAGACGAACGCGTGACCGACGAACGACCGAAGCCGAAGTACGGCGAGCTGGCCCCGGAGGGCTGGGTGTGGAAACCACCCCAGCCCACGACTCCGGATGCGCACCAGACCCCCTCGCCGGCTTCGGCTCCGGTCGTTTCGCCGACCGCGCGGGCGGAGGCGCCGGACTCGTCGACGAAGCCGCGCAACACGACCGATCTGGTGATCACTTCGATCCTGCTCGTCATCGGCCTCATCACCACGGCCAACAGTGTTTCGAGCCTGCTCGAGCTGCCGGCGATCATCCAGCAGGTGCTCGACATCCAGGGCCTCGACGTCACCTACACGGCGACAGCCGCAGCCAACCTGCTCGGCACCATCGGCGCGGTGGTGCTCGCGCTCATCTACGCGGCGGCGGTGTGGCTCTCGGTCACCGCGCTGCGGGCGCGACGGCGGGCGTTCCCCATTCCGATCGCCTGCGCCGTACTCAGCTTCATGGCGATGTTCTTCGTGCTGATGCTCGCGTTCTTCGCCGACGGCGGGCTCATGAACGCCATCGTCGAGCAGTCTCGCTAGCGCTGCGCGGTTCGGGCACGGGCTCGCGCTCAGACCCGGCCGGCGTCCTCAGGCGCGGTGTCGGCCGCCCAGCGCCCGGGTGTCCTTCTTGCCCGCGGTGTCGCGCCGCAGTTCTTTGGGCAGCGAGAACACGAGGTCTTCCTCCGCCGTCTGCACGGTCTCGATGTCGCCGTAGCCGGCGCCCGCGAGATCGTCGAGCAGCTCCTGCACGAGCACCTCGGGAACGGATGCGCCAGAGGTCACCCCGACCGTCTCCACGCCGTCGAGCCACTCCTGCTTCACCTCGTGCGCGTAGTCGACGCGGTAGGCAGCCTTCGCGCCGTACTCCAGCGCCACCTCCACGAGACGCACCGAGTTCGACGAGTTCGCCGAGCCGACCACGATCACGAGGTCGGCGCCCTGCGCCACCTTCTTGATGGCGACCTGCCGGTTCTGGGTGGCGTAGCAGATGTCGTCCGATGGCGGGTCCTGCAGGTTCGGGAACTTCTCCCGCAGACGCCGCACGGTCTCCATGGTCTCGTCGACCGAGAGCGTGGTCTGCGAGAGCCACACCACCTTGTCGGGGTCCTTCACCTCGATGTTCGGCACGTCGTCGGGGCTGTTCACGAGCGTGATGTGCTCGGGCGCCTCACCGGCGGTGCCCTCGACCTCCTCGTGGCCCTCGTGGCCGATCAGCAGGATCTCGAAGTCGTCGCGCGCGAACCGCACCGCCTCGCGGTGCACCTTGGTGACCAGCGGGCAGGTCGCATCGATGGCCTGCAGGCCCCGATCGGCCGCTCCCTGGACGACCGCGGGCGAGACACCGTGCGCCGAGAACACCACGTGCGCACCCGCGGGCACCTCGTCGATCTCGTCGACGAAGATGGCGCCGCGCTTCTCGAGCGTCGTGACGACGTGCACGTTGTGCACGATCTGCTTCCGCACGTAGACCGGAGCCCCGTAGTGCTCGAGCGCCTTCTCGACGGCCACGACCGCCCTGTCCACTCCTGCACAATAGCCACGGGGGGCGGCGAGCAACACACGCTTGTGCCCGGCCACGGGATTATCCTTTAGCCTGTTGCGAGTGCCGGGGATCCTCGGCATCGGCAGGCTGATGGTCGTCGCAGTGCTCACCCTCTGAGTCTACGTCGAACGATCTGGACAACTGCCGGATGACCGAACCGACCGCACCCGAACCACACCCCAGGAGCATCCGCCGTGACCGACGCCCCCAGCTTCGTCTCGGGTCCGCCGACGGCCGACAACCCGTGGCCGGTCGGCGAGCTGGCGGCGAAGATCCGCGGCTACATCGAGCGGCTCGGCACCGCCTGGGTCGAGGGCGAGATCACCCAGTGGGGCGTCTCCGGCGGCAACGTCTACGGCAAACTCAAAGATCTCGAGGGCGATGCCACGATCAGCTTCACCATCTGGTCGTCGGTGAAGGCGCGCATCCCGGCCGATCTGAAGCACGGCGACCACGTGGTCGCGCTCATCAAGCCGAACTACTGGGTGCGTGGCGGCACGCTCACCATGCAGGTGTTCGAGATGAAGCACGTGGGGCTCGGCGACCTGCTCGAGCGCCTGGAGCGGTTGCGCGCCCAACTCGCCGCTGAGGGGCTGTTCGACGCGTCGCGCAAACGCCCGCTGCCGTTCCTCCCCCGGGGCGTCGGGCTCATCACGGGCAAAGACAGCGACGCCGAGAAAGACGTGCTGCGCAACGCCCAGCTCCGCTGGCCCTCGGTGCGCTTCCGGGTGGTGCACGCCGCGGTGCAGGGCGACCGCACGGCCCGCGAGGTGGTGGCCGCCATCCGGGAGCTCGACGCCGACCCCGAGATCGACGTCATCATCGTGGCCCGCGGCGGCGGCGACTTCCAGAACCTGCTCGGCTTCAGCGACGAATCCGTCGTTCGTGCGGCGGCCGCGGCGACGACACCCATCGTGAGCGCGATCGGGCACGAGGCCGACCGGCCGTTGCTCGACTCGGTGGCCGACCTGCGCGCCTCCACCCCGACCGATGCGGCGAAGCGGGTCGTCCCCGACGTCACGGAGGAGCTGGCCCGGGTCGACCAGGCGCGCACGCGCATCCGGAGCCGCCTGACCGCCTACCTCTCCCGCGAGGTCGACCGGGTGGAGCAGATCCGCTCGCGGCCGGCGCTCGCGAACCCCGGCTGGATCATCGATTCCCGCTCCGAGGAGCTCACCCGCTTCGTCGCCAGGGGCGACGAACTGGTCACCCGGGTGATCGAGCGCGAGGGCAACACGGTGCGCGAGCTCGCGGGCCACCTCCGCGCGCTCTCGCCGCAGCGCACCCTCGACCGCGGCTACGCCATCGTGCAGGGCGCCGACGGTCACATCGTTCGCACGAGCACGGATGCGCCGGACGGCACCGCCCTCACCGTGACCGTGGCGGAGGGCTCGCTCGACGCGGTCTCCCGCGGGCCGCACTCAGACTCCCGGCACCCCGGCGATCGATAGGATTGAACCATGGCAGTCCCGCCCGCATCCGACGTCCAGGCGTTGAGCTACGAAGACGCGCGCGACGAACTCATCCGGGTGGTCGCGGAGCTCGAGCAGGGCTCGGCCACGCTCGAGCAGTCGCTCTCGCTCTGGGAGCGCGGCGAAGCGCTCGCCTCGCGCTGCGAGGAGTGGCTGATCGGCGCCAAGGAGCGCCTCGATGCCGCGCGCGGCGCGGCGAGCGGGCAGGGCTGATGGCCAGGAGCACCGAGAAGCCGGTCGTCGCCGAACTCGGCCGGCCCGAGACCCCCGAGGAGACCGCGGCCCGCAAGGCGGAGCAGTCGCGGCTCTACCGCGACCGCAAGACGCTCAACAACCTCCTCTACGCCCTGCTGGTGTGCGTGGGCCTGGTCGCGGTGATCGTCTTCCTCGTGCCGCGCAGCGACACCTCGCTCCTGCAGGCGGTCGATTACCAGAAGGTGGCGGCGGATGCGCAGCCGTCGATGCCCATTCCGCTCGCCGTGCCCGCTCTCCCCGACGGCTGGACCTCGAACGCCGCCGAGATCCGCACCTCCACGGGCGACGACATCGTGTCCTGGTACATCGGGCTGTTGACGCCCGAGAAGCAGTACGTGGGCATCACGCAGGCGCTCGACGCGAACCCGAGCTGGCTGAACGACCAGGTGGCGAAGGGGCGGGCATCCGACGTCGTCACCATCGACGGCGTGCAATGGGACGTCTACGACAACCGCACCTCGTCGGCCGATGTCGGCAACCCAGAGTACGCGCTCACGACCGAAGCGGGCCGCGCGACCTATGTCGGTTCGT
>BADC01000366.1 GCA_000333435.1 Corynebacterium-like bacterium B27
CCCCGAAACGAACCCCGTCAAGCGGTTGGGCATAGCGGCCGTCGATGAGACCGCGGCCTGGGTATCGTCGCGCACCTCCGCACCCGAGAGCTTCACGATGCGCCCGCGGTTCGCTGCGGCCGCGAGGTTGTCGGCGGTCGAGGGGTCGACGCCGGCAGCCGGCAGCCACTCCGCCGGAGCCCAGCGGCCCTCGGGCAGGAAGGCCGAGAACGGCGCGCGCACTCCGGCCTCGCCGAACAGGTGCACCCGCTCACTGAGACGGTTCCCGTCGGGGCCCGTCACCACCGCTTCGACGAGGAACGCCCCGCCGCCGGGCGCCGCGAGTTCGGCCCGGTCGACCTCGACGGCCTCGTGGCTGTCGAGCGAACCCGAGACACCCGCACCGCTGGCGAACACGACGCCGTCGAGATCGCGGGCCCGCCACTCCCAGGCGAAACCCGACGCCGTCTCGGGCAGGTCGCTCACGAGGCCGAACGTGACCCGCACCGGCGCATCCGCTGTGCCCACGAGGGTGTCGTACTCCAATGAGATCGCCACGGGGTCGAGTGCCTGGGCGAAGAAGTCGAAGTTGAGCAGCGGTCGACCGTCGTAGTCGATCATGAAACTGCCGGCCCCGTTGGGCCAGGGCTCGTTGAAGTCCCAGGTGGTGAAACCGCCGAGCGTTCCGCCGCGCCGGCGGAGGGCGTCGACGGCGTAGCGCAGGCCCTCCGCGCCCAGGAACTGTCCGGCCGCGATCATGCCTTCGAGCGAGCGACTCACGCCGAACAGCTCCTCGATCAGTGGCAGGGTGAGCCAGTAGTCGTCCGAGAACACCGCGTTGGTGACGTTCTTGCGCACGAGCACGGGGTCGTCGGTGCCGTCGATCGGCCAGCGCGAGGCCTCGGGGATGTCCTTCTGCCACACCTCGAGTGCCGCCGGGGTCTGCGTGCCGAACTCGCCGTAGCGCATGAGCGGGCTCGTGCCGATGTTGTCGGTCATGCCGCGGTCGTTGTAGTGCGCGTAGCTGCGCGCCGGGTTGTGGTGCCACGGCGAGTGCCGCGAGCCCTCCATCGGGCAGGTCGCCCGGAACAACCGGTCGTCCTCCTCGGCCACCACACGGCGCATCGTCTCGAGCGCCGGATGCTCGGAGCTCTGCCGCCAGTGCAGCTCGTTGCCCCCGCCCCACTCCACGATGGACGGATGGTTGCGCAGCTGCCGCACGATGCTGCGCACCGTGACATCGAGGTTCGCCAGGAACTCCGGGTCGGCCTCCGGCACGCAGTTGCCGATCGGGAACTCGTGCAGCAGCAGGATGCCGAGCTCGTCGGCCCGGTCGTACATCGCGGGCGGCAGCGTCACCCCGCCGCCGTGGATGCGGAGCGTGTTCATGCCCGCCGCCTTCGCCGCATCCACGTACCGCGCGCCACTGCGCTCGTTCGTGCCGAACAGAAGTGAGGGCGAGACGAGGTTCGAGCCCATGGTGCGGATGCGGCGCCCGTTCAGCACGAGCATGAACGGGTTGATGAAGTCGTCGGCGACGCCGTCGACCTGCGCCCACTCCACGCGGCGCAGCCCGATGCGCTCGGCGCGGGCATCCGAGACCTGCCCTGTTGCGGCGTCGACGACCTCGGCGTGCACGGTGTACAGCGGCTGCTCCCCATGGCCGACCGGCCACCAGAGTTCGGGCCGGTCGACGCCGAGCGATGCCTCGATCTCGGCGGCACCCGCCGACGGCTGCGCCGGCACCTCGCCGGCGTCGACCACCGCACCCCGGGGGTCGCGGAGCTCGACACGCAGCAGCACGGGCTCGCCGGCCAGGCTGTCGACCGTCGCGCGCACGACCAGGTCGGCCCGCTCGGCTGCGACGTCGGAGATCACCCGCAGCGCGTCGAGGCGGGTGCGGCCGGTGCTCCTCAGCTCGACGTCGCGCCAGATGCCGAGCGCCCAGGTGTTCGTGGCCCAGTCGTAGCTGCAGGTCGCCGGGCTCTTGAGGTCTTTCACGGTGCGACGGATCTGGTTGTTGGCGAACACGAAGAAGTCGGGCGTCTCGGCCCCGCTCTGCGCCCCGTCGGAGCCGGCGAGCGCGCCCTCGAGCGATTCGGGCATCCGCTCCACGGTCACCTCGAGCAGGTTCTCCCCCGGTTTCGCGGCGGAGGNCACTCGAGCGGAAGCGC
>BADC01000365.1 GCA_000333435.1 Corynebacterium-like bacterium B27
CGATGAGCGGCGCCTCGGGCGGCAGGGTCGCGAACACCTCGATGCCGCGCCGCTGGCTGTCGATGAAGCCGTGCCCTTTCACCGGGTCGACCTCGTTGGCGCGCACGAGTGCCCAGCCTTCGCGGGCCAGAGCGTTTTCGATCGCCTGCTCCATGGCGAGCTGCGTCGGCCAGCCCTGCTGATTGGCCTCGAGCCGCAGATCGCCGCTCGCGACGAGGTAGACCGTGCGCTCCGGCGCTTCGGCCTCGGTTCGCGCAACGGGCATCCGGTAGGCGGGGGCGGTGGTCATGCTGACTCCTTCACGAGTTCGGTCTGCGGCTGCGCGGCGTCGGCGTCGGCTCCGGCATCGGCAGCGCTGAGCGCCACCCGCAGTGCATCGATCGCCGCCCAGCCGGCATCGGCGTGCACCGTGAGCGTGTTGCGGCCTGGCTGCAGCAGGCGCTCGTTGATGCGGATGCGCGTGGTGTGCGACCGCCCGAGCCGCTGCGGCTCGTCGAGCTGCACGCCGTAGCCGGCCGGGAGCGCCCGGTGACCGATCGGCTGCCCGTTGGCGGTGAAGGTGAGCGAGGCTCCGGCCGTCGAACGGTCCGAGCTCACGAGCTGCACCTCGCAGCCTTCGTCGGCCGCCTCGGGCAGCTCGAACTCCAGGGTGAGCGGACCGCTCGGAGTGACGATGGCCGCGGCGTCCCCGTGCCACGCGACCGTGTCGTCCTCGCGGCCGAGGAAGGCCAGCACGCGTTCGCGGGGCGCCACCACGGCGTCTGGCGCGTTCCAGCAGCTGACCGTCCAGCCGAGGTCGCCGAGGCCGAGGCCGAGGTCGGCGCGGCCGTCAGCGGCCGGCGCATCCGCGCGGGCGACGATCACGATCTGCCGCGACTCGCCGGGCGGCACGGAGACGTTGCGCCCACGCATCTCGAGATCGGCGCGGTAGGCGAGAGCCGGGTGCGGCTCGCAGAAGAGCGCCGTCTGGGCACCGAGGTTGGTCACCTCGAGCACGAGTTCTTCGCCGTCGGCGCCGGCGCGGTGGCCGAGCACCGATACCGCGAGTTCGGTCTGCGCGATCGCGTCCTGGGTCTCGTTGCCGTCGCGAA
>BADC01000364.1 GCA_000333435.1 Corynebacterium-like bacterium B27
GGGGGGCGGCGGGGCTTTCGTGTGTCAGCGGCGTCTCGGCGGGCGCATCGGCCTGCGTCTCAGCGGCGGAAGGCGCCGACGAGCCGCTGCCAGGGTGAGGGCTTCGTGATGGCGGCGCCGAACAGGCCGCTCGTGAGCTCCGGCAGCGGCGCGCCGCCGAGGGCGGCCGCCGGCGCGAGTTCTTGCACCTGCACGTGCTCGGTGAGCAGCACGGTCGTGACCTCGGGGCGGGTGATCGCGGCACCGGCATCACTCGAGGCGGGGCGGCCGCTCTCGATCCAGCCGAGATACGCGGCGTAGGGATCGCTCGAATTCAGATCGGCGACTGCGGCAGGCTGGATGGCCACGCTACGGCGGTAGTGTCGGCCCATCCCAATCCTCCTCTGAGAATCGTCCCGCGTTCGGGGGGTTTGCGCACCCCCTTGCGCAATTCGTTACCTCTTCGTTTCATGTGGACACCGCGGCACAAGCGGGGTCAGGCGGACAGGGGCAGCAACTCCTCGTGCTCGATGATGTCGATGCGCACCACCACGCCGTCGCCCCGGCACTCGATGCACAGCCCCACCACGTCGTCGAAGAAGGCCTGCATCGGGTCGGCGCCCGAGCCCTCACACCGCTCGCAGATCTCTGTGTTCTCCATGTGGCCCATTGTGCGCCGCACCACCGACATTGGAAGCGCCCACGCCGCGCAGGCCCGTATCGTCAGCCGTTTCCGACCCCCGGATGGGGAGTGGTCCCCATCGCAGAAAGCCATCCGTTCGCCTACCCTCGACGAACGACACAGGACAGGCACCACACAGCAGACGATGTGAACGAGGATACGATGCGACAGCCGACCGACGCCGAGACCGATGAACCCACACTCGACGACCTGTTGTGGGAGCTCGATGTCACGACCGCCCGCTCCGAGCCCGCGGCGGCCGTTTCGACGGGCGCGGCACGCGACGGCTCGCGACCGCGCCGTGAACCCAAGGCGCTGAAGGCACCCGAGCCGAGCCGAGCCCCCCGTCCGGCGAAGCGCGTCGCGGCGGCGAAGGCGTCCAAGCGCGGGCGATTCCACCGACCAGAACTCCAGTCGCCGTGGGAGCGGATCGCGGGAAACCGGGTGGTGCAGATCGTGAGCGGGGCCGTGCTCGTGGGGGGAACGGCGACCCTCGTCGTGGTGGCGCTCGGCCGCTGAGCGGCCTGCTCGCGCCGGCCGAGCGGGGCGTCACAGGTGCGGGACGGCCGTCACGATCGCGGCCGTCATCGCCTCGAACCCCATGTCACGCACCACGAAGAGGTTCGTGAACGACATGACATCGACCGGACCGGCCCCCTCTCGCCAGGACGCGACCAGTCGATGGACCGCCTCGGCGGTGGCCACGCGAACCTGCCACGAGCGGCCGTCGTCGAGCACGATCACCGCGCTGACGTCGACGATCTGCTCGACATCGACGAGATCCGGGCCGAGCAAGTACTCGATGTAGCCCCCCTCGATGTCGACCCGCATCCAATAAGCACCGCTCGGAGTCGTCATGAAGCTGACTATACCTCAGGTATGATGGTGCGCGGGAGGACAGCCGATGGATGACGAGGCCGGTACGGCATTCGAGCGCGCGGTGTCTGTTGCGCGTCACTTTCACGAGGGGCAACGGGACAAGGCGGGCCGACCCTACATCGAGCATCCGCTCGCGGTCGCCGCGTTCCTCGACGACGACGGTGATCGGATCGTGGCCGTTCTGCACGACGTCCTCGAAGACACGGACTGCCCACCGGGTCTCATCGCCGAGGAGTTCGGGGCCGGCGTGCTCGACGACGTCGTGGCGCTGACGCATCGGGCGGGTGAGCCGCGGCGGGATTACCTCGGCCGGATCGCCGCACGCGGGGGGCGGGCCGTTCGGGTGAAGTGCGCCGATATCCGGCACAACACGCAGCCGGCGCGGCTGGCTGCGCTGGATCGACCGACTCGCGACCGGCTCCTCGCGAAGTACCGCGAAAGCGCGGCGGCGCTGGGCACCACGCTCGAGGAAATCCACGCCGGGCCCCGGCGCTGACGTCATCCGGCGACACACGTCGGGCGCGGCATCCACAGCAAACACTCAGCCGGTAGTGTTGGGTGGTCGCGCCGCCGTCTGCCGCGCCGGATGGCCGAGGCCATCCCTCTTCTCCCCGTCGACGATCGGATGGAACCATGTCGTATCCCGCTGCCCCCGAACCCGCTGAGCCGTCGCTCGCCGCGAAACTCATCGCCGAACTGGCGGGCACCTTCCTGCTCGTGTTCGCGCTCGTCGGCGCGGCGACCTTCTCGGCCGTGTTCGGCGGCGAGACCAACCCGCTCGGCATCGGCTTCCTCGGAGTGGCGCTCACCCTCGGGCTCACCGTCATGATCGGCGCCTACGCCTTCGGCCCGCTCTCCGGCGGTCACTTCAACCCGGCCGTCACGCTCGGCCTGGCCGCCGCGGGCCGCTTCGCCTGGAAGGACACGCTCGGCTACATCGTGGCGCAGCTCGTGGGCGGTTTCCTCGGCGCGACGGCGGTGTTCGCGCTCGCCTCGGGCGGCCCGGACGGCTTCCTCGACAAGGCGGTGGCCGGCGGATTCGTCTCGAACGGCTTCGGTGAACTCTCCCCCGGCGGTTTCGGCATCGGCTCGGCCATCGCCGCCGAGATCATCGCGACCTTCCTGTTCCTGCTGGTCATCCTCAGCGTCACCCACACCCGCGCGGTCCACGGGTTCGCGCCGATCGCCATCGGCTTCACGCTCACGATCATGCTGCTCGTCACCATCCCGATCGACAACGCCTCGCTCAACCCGGCGCGCTCGCTCGCGACGGCCATCTACGGCGGCGGCGACTGGCTGGCCCAGCTCTGGGTGTTCATCGTCTTCCCCATCGTGGGCGCGCTGATCGCGGGCTTCAGCTACAAGTTCCTCTTCGACTCGGTGAAGAAGCTCCCCGCCCAGAGCTGAGCCACCGGGCTACAGTCGAGAGATGACCGACGACGCGGACGAGGGCGAGGGCATCGCCTCGAGGCTCGGCCTCGGCCTCGCCGCCGTCGGCCGGCCCGCCTACATCACCTCGGGGCGTGAGCGCGATCTCGGCGCAGGTTCCGAGCGCAGCGTCGACGCGTTGCGGGAGCGTGCGCACGCGCTGCTCGAGGCGGCATGGTGGCTGGGCATCCGGTACGTCGATGCGGCACGCTCGTACGGCCTGGCCGAGGAGTTCCTCGGGTCGTGGCTCGCCGAGCATCCGGGTCGGCGCGACGAGCTGACCATCGGGTCGAAGTGGGGCTACGACTACGTCGGCGACTGGCGGCTGGATGCGCCGACGCACGAACGCAAAGAGCACAGCCTCGCGATGTTCGAGCGTCAATGGCCCGAGTCGCTCGCCGCACTCGGCACCGCCCCGGACGTGTACCTCGTGCACTCGCTGACGCCCGAGAACCCGGTGTTCGGTGACCGCGCGCTGCTCGACCGCCTCCGTGAGCTCGCGGCGAGCGGGGTGCGCGTGGGCTTCTCGACCAGCGGACCGCAGCAGGCCACGGTGATCGAACGGATGCTCGACCTCCCTGATTCGCCCTTCTCGGCCGTGCAGTGCACCTGGAACCTGCTCGAACCCTCCGCCGCAGCCGCGCTCGAACGCGCCAACGACGCGCGGTGGCTCGTGGTGGTGAAGGAGGTGCTCGCCAACGGCCGGCTCACCGGGGAGGCAGCGGCCATCGCCGGAGCAGTCGCGCCCGAAGCCGCCGCCGCGGCCCTCGCCGCGCAGGACGGCCAGCCGCTGGAAGGGCTCGCCATCGGCGCGGCGGTGGCGCATCCGTGGGCCGACATCGTGCTCTCGGGCGCGGTCACGCGCAAGCAGTTACGCCAGAACGCCACCGCGAAGGCGCCTCGGGTGAGCGACGAACGCCTCGCGAGCCTGGCGCTCCCGCCCGAGCAGTATTGGGCGGAGCGCGCCGCGCGCGACTGGGCCTGACGCGCCCTGCCGGGCGGCCTACGCCAGCGTGGCGATGTCGATCACGAAGCGGTACCGCACATCCGACCGGAGCACGCGCTCGTAGGCCTCGTTGATGTCGGCGGCGGCGATCAGCTCGATGTCGGGCACGATGCCGTGCTCGGCGCAGAAGTCGAGCATCTCCTGGGTCTCGCGGATGCCCCCGATGGTCGATCCGGCGAACGAACGACGGTTGGCGAACAGCGTGAACACCTGGATCGGCAACGCCTCGGGCGGTGCGCCGACGTTCACCATCGTGCCGTCGAGGGCGAGCAACCGGAGGTAGGCCTCGAGGTCGAGTTCGGCGCTCACGGTGTTGACGATGAGGTCGAAGGAGTTCGCCAGGGTCTCGAAGGTGGCCGGATCGCCGGTGGCGAAGTAGTGGTCGGCGCCGAGGCGCAGCCCGTCGTCCCGCTTGGCGAGGGTCTGCGAGAGCACCGTCACTTCGGCACCCATGGCGTGCGCGATCTTCACCGCCATGTGGCCGAGACCGCCGAGGCCGACCACCGCCACCCTCGTGCCGGGGCCCGCCTTCCAGTGCGCCAGCGGCGAGTAGGTCGTGATGCCGGCGCACAGCAGCGGCGCGACCGACTCGTACGGCAGACTCTCGGGCACGCGCAGCACGAAGTCCTCGTCGACGACGATGTGGGTGGAGTAGCCGCCCTGGGTGATGGTGCCGTCGCGGTCGACCGACGCGTAGGTGCCGGTGTTGCCCTTCAGGCAGTACTGCTCCACCCCGGCGAGGCAGTTCGCGCACTCTCGGCAGGAGTTGACCATGCAGCCCACGCCCACCCGGTCGCCCACCCGGTGCCGGGTCACCTCGGAGCCCACCTCGGCGACCACGCCGACGATCTCGTGACCCACGGTGAGCGGGTACTGCTGAGCGCCCCACTCGCCTCGAACGGTGTGGATGTCGGAGTGGCAGATGCCCGCGTACGCGATCTCGATCAGCACGTCCTTCGGGCCGGGCTCGCGGCGCTCGATGGTGGTGCGGACAAGGGGCTCGGTGGCGGAGGGGGCGGCGTAGGCGGCGACAGTTCTCATCACTCCCATTCAACCCTGTCCTGGCCGGGCCGGCTGCGGGGTGGCCGATTCTGCGGATCGGAGCACACTGGAAAAGGTGCCGTGAACCGCACGGCGACGAAATAGGAGGTGCCCCGATGGGTGCAGACGACAAGATCCGCAACGCCGCGGAAGACCTGGGCGGCAAGGCCAAGGAAGCCTTCGGCAAGGCGACGGGCGACGACTCCAAGGTCGCCGAGGGCAAGGCCGACCAGACCAAGGCCGATGTGAAGCAGGCCGGCGAGAACGTCAAGGACGCCTTCAAGCACTGACGCGCATCCGCCGTCGAGGGAGCGCACGGCGCTGCGCCCCTCGACGCCGTCGGCGGCGGTGTCGGTGGCGGTGGCGGTGGCAGGATGGCGGCATGGCCACCCGGATGCTGCTGATCTCCGACACGCACGTGCCGAAGCGGGCGCGGCGGCTGCCTGACGCGGTGTGGGCCGCGGTCGACGCGGTCGACGTGGTCGTGCACGCGGGCGATTGGGTCGACGTCGCGACGCTCGATGCGATCGAGTCCCGCGCCAAGCGCCTTGTGGGAGTGGTCGGCAACAACGACGGCCCGGATCTGCGCAAGCGGCTGCCGGAGGTGGCCCGGCTGAGCGTTGAGGGGCTGCGGTTCGCGGTGGTTCACGAGACCGGTTCGGCGACCGGGCGCGAGCGCCGCGCCGACGCCGCTTTCCCCGACACCGACGTGCTCGTGTTCGGGCACAGCCACATCCCCTGGGATTCGGTCACGCCCAACGGGATGAGGCTGCTCAACCCGGGCTCGCCGACCGATCGGCGCCGACAGCCCCACTGCACCTTCCTCACTCTCGTCGCCGACTCCGGCGAGCTGCGCGACGTCGAGTTCGTCGCGCTCTGAACGCTCCGCGGGGGCGCCCCCGACGCGGCGCCCGCACTCTGAGAGGGGCAGGCTGGAAGCATGGGTAGTGTCGGTCGCGGTCGATTCACGGCGCTGTGCGCGGTGCTCGCCATCGACCTGGCGGGGGTCGCCACGCTCGGCACCCTCGCTGCGGTCGCCGCGAACGACGCGGGCCGGGCACCGGTCGCGGCGGCATCCGAACTGTCGGCCGACGGCCGCGCCATCAGCGCCTGCACCGCAGTCGCCCTGCTCTCCTGGTTGCTCGCGGTGGTCGCCGTCATCGACGCCGCGCGCGGCCGGGCACCGCACCTCGCCCGACGGTGGCTCTGGTTCGGTCTCGCCCTCAACACCGTCGGCGCCCTCGGCGTGGCGATCGCCTCCGCCGTCACCGCCGACGCAGAGGTACCGGCGGGCTTCGTCGCCGGCCTGGCGCTCGCGGTCGGCGGGGCTGCGGTCAGCCTCGCCTACCTGCTCCTCCTCCGCCGCGGAGGCGACCGCCCCTGAGCCCGCATGGTTCCTGCACCCTGGCGAGCATGCCAGCCGAGGCGGATGCTGGAACGGTGAGCAGAACGGATGCCGGCGGGGTCGTGGTGCACACCTCCCCCGGGCCGGACAGCGGCGGGCTGCCGATCGTGATCGTGCCGGGCATCGGCATGTCGCACCGCTACAGTGAACCTCTGCGCACGGCACTCGCCGGATCGACGACGGTGTTCTCGCTCGACCTCCCCGGCTTCGCCGGCCGGCCCGNACCCGAGCGGCCGATGTCCGTCGGCGACCAGGCCACGGCGATCGCTGCAGCACTCGACGCACACGAGATCGGCCGGTGCGTCGTCGTCGGCCACTCGATGGGCACCCAGTTCGCGGTCGAGCTGGCACGGCGACGGCCCGAACTCGTCGATCGCCTCGTTCTTGCGGCGCCCGTCGTCGACCCGGGGCGGCGCACCGCCTGGCAGCAGGGCCTCGACCTGCTCCGCGACATGGTCGTCGAGTCGCCTCCCGCTGCAGCGATGGTGGTGAGCGACTTCCTCCGCACCGGTCCGCGCTGGTTCTTCAGCGCCCTCGGCGCCATGCTCGAGTACCGCACCGACGTCGCCGTCGAGGCGGTGACCTGCCCGGTGCTCGTGGTGCGCGGCGAGCGCGACCCGATCGCCCGGCGACCGTGGTGCGCCGCCCTGGCACGACGCGCCGCCGGCCAGCTGCGCGAATTCGCCGGCGCCGGGCACGTGCTGCAGCACACGGCGCCGGATGCGCTGGCGACCACGATCACCGACTTCGCTTCGCACGGCGCGCGAAACGGCAACCGATGAGCTCGCACCTCGACCGGGCACGCTGGTGGGCGGAGGACTACGCCACCGCCGGCGGGTTGCTGCTCGGGGGCCTCACCTCGCGGATCGATCCGAGCAGCTACCGGTCGGGCAATCGCCGCCCGTGCGTCGTGATCCCGGGGGTGTATGAGAGCTGGCACTTCATGCTGCCGATCATCCGCGGCCTGCACGAGCACGGGCATCCGGTGCACGTCGTCACCGAGTTGCGCCACAACC
>BADC01000363.1 GCA_000333435.1 Corynebacterium-like bacterium B27
CCGAGCACCGCCGCCTGCGCGCGCATGTCGAGATCGGTGAAGCGCACGCGGAGCGGGTCGCCGCCGGTGCCCTCCGGGCGGAGGATGCGGATGCGTCGGCTCGCCAACTGCTCGGCCCCGGCTTGGTCGTCGGTGGCGGCCGAGGCCCGCAGCTCGTTCAGCCGCACGAAGTCGGCGTTCGGGTCGAAGATCACCATCGGCAGCCGCGTGGCGACGAGCAGCTGCTCGAGCACGACACCGAGGGCGTAGGTCTTGCCCGATCCACTCTGGCCGCACCAGAAGGTGTGCCGGTTGAAGCGGCCCGGGACGAGCCGCGCGGCGACGGCCGGCGAGTCGTTCAGGTGCCCGATCGGCAGGGTGGCGCCCGCACCGCTGAAGATGGCGTCGACCACCGGGTCGGCCGCGGCGGTGAGCTCCGCGCTCGCGAACGGCACCGTGGCGCCGTGCCGCACCTGAGCCGCGCCGTCACCGTCACCGTCGCCCTCGCTCGCGCGGTCGCTGGGTCCGTCGAGGACGCCGAGCAGCCGCCCGCCACCTTCGATGCGCCCCTCCCGGCTGACCTCGAGCGACTCGATCTGGCCGATGGCGACGGGACCACCAGGCACGGCCAGCGCGACGAAGCCGCCGGCTGCGAGCGGGCTGCCGTCGGCACCGGGGCCATCGGCGGCGAGCGCTGCGGCAGTGAAGCGGAAGGTTCGCCCGTCGAGCGACGATGCCTGGGTCATATGGTCCTCCTCCACACGCTCTGCGCGGCACCAGACTACGGGAGGCACCGCGCCGGCCGCCTGGTCCGGGCGCCATCCGCGCCTTCGTAGAATGGGGGCCCATGCAGTGCTCCTACTTCGATGCCGGGCTGTGCCGCTCATGCACCCGCATGGGGGAGCCCTACGGCGCGCAGCTCGCCGCGAAGGATGCGCGCTGCCGCGAGCTGCTGCACGAGTTCGGGCCGGCCGAATGGCTGCCGCCCGTCGCGAGCGCCGAGGCGGGCTACCGCAACAAGGCGAAGATGGTCGTCGGCGGCACCGTCGACCGGCCGACCCTGGGAATCCTGGACGGGCGGGGGCAGGGCGTCGACCTGCGGCACTGCGGCATCGTGGCGCCGGGCATCCGGGCGGTGCTTCCGGCACTGGCCGAGTTCCTCTCCCGCGCCGGGCTCGAGCCCTACGACGTGCCGAACCGCCGCGGCGAGGCGAAGCACGTGCTCGTGACGGAGGCGCCCGACGGCGAGTTGATGGTGCGCTTCGTCGTGCGCACCGATGCGTCGATCGAGCGCATCCGCTCGCACCTGCCGGCGCTGCTGCACGCGGTGCCGCGAGCCGCGGTGGTGTCGGTGAACCTGTTGCCCGAGCACAAGGCGGTGCTGGAGGGCGCGCGCGAGGTGGTGCTCACCGAGCGCCAGACGCTCACCATGCGGCTCGGCGACGTGGCGCTGCACCTGCGGCCGCAGAGCTTCTTCCAGACCAACACAGCTGTGGCCGCTGCCCTCTACGACCAGGCGCGGGAGTGGGTGGCGGCGGCGGCACCGAGTTCGGTCTGGGACCTGTACTGCGGCGTCGGCGGATTCGCACTGCACGTCGCCGCGCCCGGTCGCCGGGTGCTGGGCGTGGAGACGAGCGCCGACGCGGTGGTCAGTGCGCGGTTGAGCGCGGCGGAGGCGGGCCTGGCCGGCGTGAAGTTCGAGGTCGGCGACGCCACCGCCGCCCTCGGCGACTCGGCGGTGCCCGACCCGGAACTCGTCATCGTGAACCCGCCGCGGCGGGGCATCGGCGCCGAGCTCGCGGCCCGGCTCGACGCATCCGCCACCCGCACGCTGATCTACTCGAGCTGCAACCCCGTCTCCCTCGCACGAGACCTCGCGGCGCTCCCCTCCTTCCGCGTGCGCCGCGCCCGGGTGCTCGACATGTTCCCGCAGACCGATCACCTCGAAGTCATCACCTTGCTCGAGCGCCGCTGACCTGTGCGGCGCAGCGCCTTCGCAGTAGCGTCAGGCGCATGACCTTCAACGACAATTCGAGGATCGACTCGGGCAAGGTCTCCAAGCGCGGCCGCAACATCGCCATCGGTGGCGGTGGTGGGGCCATCGTGGTGGTGGGCTTGTTCATCCTCTCCCAGGTGCTCGGGGTCGACCTCACGGGTCTGGCCGGCGGCGCGAGTCAGGGCACGCAGAGCGAGCAGACGCTCGACTGCAAGACCGGTGCCGACGCCAACGCCAGCACAGACTGTCTCATGGTCGGAGCCGCCACCTCGCTCGACGACTACTGGACCGACACTGCACCCTCGCTCGGCATCCAGTACCGGTCGCCGAGCGACTTCGTGCTGTTCGAGCAGTCGACGAGCACCGGCTGCGGCCAGGCCTCGAGCGCGACCGGACCGTTCTACTGCCCGCCCGACGAGACGCTCTACGTCGACACCTCGTTCTTCGACGAACTGCGCACCCGGTTCGGCGCCTCGGGCGGCACGCTCTCGCAGATGTACGTGGTGGCGCACGAGTGGGGGCACCACATCCAGCAGCTGGCGGGCATCCTGGGCAGCACCGACCACACCGACACCGGGCCGGCCTCCGACTCGGTGCGCACCGAGCTGCAGGCCGACTGCTTCGCCGGCTCCTGGGTGGGCGCGGCGTCGACCATCAAGGACGAGAACGGCGTCACCTTCCTCGAACCCGTCACGAGCAGTCAGATCGCGGATGCGCTCAACGCGGCATCGGTGATCGGCGACGACCGCATCCAGCAGCAGAGCTCGGGCCAGATCGATCCCGAGAGCTGGACGCACGGTTCGAGCGCCTCGCGGCAGCACTGGTTCGAGGCGGGCCTCTCCGGTGGACCAGGGGCGTGCGACACGTTCTCCGTGCCCGCCTCAGGGCTCTGAGCCGACGCCCCCGGCCCGCACCGGAGGCCGGCGGATGCTGAGCCGGACTCGATTGGCCCGCGCCCGGCGACGTGCCTAGGCTCGAATGGTGAGTACGAACGAGCACCTGCCGCGGGGGCGAGCCAGCCTCGAGGTGCTGCGCGCCGAGGCGGCCGACGAGCTGGCCACCATCGTGCACGAGCGACTGCTCGCCGGTGAAGACCCGTGGGAGTTCATGGAGGAGCTGCCGACCGTCGACGAACTCGTCGTCTACCTGCTGCGGGCCGACAACATCAACGAGAACGGTGGGCGGCTGCCGGGGTCGGCGCGCGACTACCGGGTCCTGCGCCAGATCGCGCTCGAGCATCCGGGTCTGACCCGCGCGGTGTGGCGGCTGATCGGCGTGGAGGGCGCGCATCCGGCCAGTTCCGTGTGACGTGTGAAGAACCGCAAAGGCACCTGAATCGGGGTTGATCGGTGCCGCGGAAGCGAGCAGGGTGGGGAACTCCAACGAAAGGAGAGCCCATGCTCACCCTCACCGAGAACGCCGGCGTCGTTGTGAAGAACCTCGCCGACCGCACCCTCGCAGCCTCGGGCGACGCCGGGACGGTCGCCGCAGGCGGCCTGCGCATCGCGACCGCCGAGAGCAACAATTTCGAGGTGTCGGTCGCGCCGCAGCCGCAGCCGGCCGATCAGGTCGTGGAGAGTTCAGGCGCGCGCGTCTACCTCGAGCCGG
>BADC01000362.1 GCA_000333435.1 Corynebacterium-like bacterium B27
CGCGCCGGCGACGGCGGTCGCCTCCTCGGTGCTCACGGGCAGGTCGAGCCCCTCGAGATCGGCGCGACGGGTGCGGTTGTACCCGGACACGGCGAACCCGGCGGCCGCGAGGTTCGTCGCGAACGCGCGCCCCATCGTCCCCAGTCCCAGAACCGCCACCGTCTCGTTCCTCATGCGCCACCCTCGTCGAAAATATTGACATCATCAATATAGTTCACGTCGGCGGGTGCGATCGCCGTCCGGTGGGCCTGCGAGACCCCGCGAGGTCTACAGCTCGGTGAGGAGCCGCTCGGCGCGATCGGCGAAGAGGTTCGCCTCCCGGCGCCGAGCCAGCGCGTACGCCCGGCGAGCCGCCTCGCCGGCCGAGCGGCGATCGCCCACCGCTTTCGCGAGCTCGGCCCGGACCAGAAGGACGAGTGCCTCAGCAGACCTCTGCCCATAGGCGTTCAGCGCATCATCCGCACGGTCGAGTGCGGCGGCAGCCGCGGACGGTGAGCCCGCAGCCAGATGCATCTCGGCGAGCAGGGCGAGCCAGGTCGAGATGCACGTCCGTGCCGGTTTGCTGAGGTTGCTGCGGATGAGCTGATCGGCGTTGCGCGCGGCGTCGGCCGGATCGAGTCCGGTCATCGCCCGCCCCCACCAGCGCGCGAGCCTGAGGTAGGTGCCGAGAGAGACGAACGAGAACTCCGGATCCGCCGCTATGCCCTGTTCGGCTGCCCGAAGGGCGCCGAGCGCATCACCCGCGACCGCCGCGGTTCTCGCTTCGAAAGCGGTGGCAACGGTGAGCGTGTACGGGTCGTGCCCGGCGGCGGCCCGGATGCTCGCGAACAGGTGGTCGGCGCGCTCCAGGTCTCCGTGATACCCGGCGATCTCGGCGAACATACCGGCGGCCATGAGCTGCACACCGTCCGTGACCGGCGCCCCGGCACCCGGATCGGTCTTCGGGACGAGGGCATGGCTGATGGTGTCCAGGCGTCGGAACGACTCCCCGATCTCGCCGACGCACCAACGATGAATACCGGCGGCGGCCACGCCGAACGTGACGGCGACAGGGTCGTTCGAGGTCGAAGCGAGCCGCTCGAGCTGCTCGGCGAGCACGGCGCTCTGTTCGAGCTGGAGGTCTTGCCCGTACGCCGCCCACCGCGAGTAGAGGAATCCGGTCGCCAGCCGTTCATCCCCGAGGCTCCGCGCCACGTGCTCCGCCCGCTCGAGCAGGCTGACGGATGCGACGCCGTACATCGAGCGCATGCCGACGACCGCGATCAGTTGCGACAGACCGGCGAGCTCGAGCCGGGGCAGTGACGACTTGCGCGCCATCTCCACCGCGGCCGTGAGGTGGCGCTCTGCGGCCTGGAGCGAGGTCTTGGTCAGGGTCTTGGTGCCGGCGGCGAGGAGCGCGGAGACAGTGCGCTCCGGGTCGGTGACGGGCCCGGCGGCCCAGAGATGGTGGGCCAGCCGCTCGACGGCGGATTCGTCGCGCAACGCCCCGGCTTCGATCGCGTCGGCGATGCCCCCGTGAACGGCTGAGCGGCGGCAGGCCGCGATTCCCTCCGACACCGCCTGGCGCACGAGGTCGTGGGTGTAGCGGTAGCAGAACGGATCGTCGGCCACCGGTTCGATGAGACCGAGCTCGCGCGCCGGTTCGAGCCGCTCGAGGCAGGTCACGACGTCGAGGGAGGTCGCCTGGGCCAGGAGGAGAAGTTCGACCGAACGTCCGATCAGCGCTGCAACCTCGAGCAGCGCGATCGTGTCGGCACTCACCGCGGCGAGACGATCGCGCACGACATCGCGGACCGTGAGCGGAACGCCGCTGCCGGTCGCCGCCTCGATGCTGCCCACGCCTGCAGCGCCCAGCAGTCGCGCCAGCTCCTGAACGAAGAACGGGTTGCCCGCGGTGCGCTGATGGATCGCATCGACGATGTGGTCCGCCGGCCGGATCCCGGTCTCGTTGTGCAGGAGCTCACCGACCTCGGCCGGCGTGAATGCGCCGATCGACACCCGCCGGTGTCCGGAGGTTCGACTCATCGTCGCCAGGGTGCGGATCAGCTCGTGGCTCGGTACCGCGCACCGGGCTCGCAGAACAGCGATGACGGCGACGCCGCCCGGAAGCCGTTCCACGACCGAGTCGAGTACCTGGAGCGAGCTGGCTTCCGCCCATTGGATGTCGTCGAGCACGAGCACCACGGGACGGTCGGCGCCGCATTCGCCGATCACGCCGACCATCTGCTCGATGAGTCGTCGTCTCGCGTTTCTGTCGGGGCCGGCGCCGGTGTCGCCCAGCTGTGCCCCGAGAAGCGGACCGAGCCCCTGGGAGAGCCAATGCGCGCCTCTGGCTTCGGGGAGCGCATCCAGCAATCCCTGGGCGAGCTGCACCCACGGCCACATCGCCGGCGCACCGTCGCCCTGAAGGCAATGGCCCCAGACGACCAGGGCACCCTGCGCCGACGCGTCCTGCGCCAGCGATTCGATGATTCGGCTCTTACCCACTCCGGCGTCGCCTTCGACCACGATCACCGCCCGGCCGCCGGTCCAGGCCGGTCGCAGGGCGCTCCGCAGGGTGAGCAGTTCCTGAGTGCGGCCGACGAGGCGGGGCTCTGCGCCCCTGTCCCCGCTGGCCGAATCCGCCGGGTCCGGCCGCACCGGCCGCACCGGCGCGACCGCGGGTGATGCCGCGGCCGGCTCCCCGCCGCGTCGGTTCGACGTGGGACCGAGCACTCCCTGGAACGCTGTCCGCAGGTCGGCGCCCGGGTCGATACCCAGTTCGTCGGCGAGCCGCCGGCGCACGGTGCCGAACACCTCGACAGCCTCGGCTCTCCGCCCGACCCGCCCGAGGAGCGTCACGAGTGCGGCCTGGACCGGTTCGTGCAGGGGAGCCATGGCGGCGGCCCTCCGCAACGCGGGCAGCGCGCGAGCGGATTCGTCGAGCGAATCGGCGGTCGCCGCAAGCTCGACGCAGGCCTCGAAGAACTCCTCGTTCAGCGCCGAGAAGATGGGGGCGGCATCGATACCCTGCGCCCACCCGTCGCCGACCGGACCGTTCCACAGCGCCACCGCGTCGATCAGACCGGCGAGCGCCGCCGGAGCCCGGCCGCCGGCACGTGCGGATCGAGCACGACCTGCGAGTTGCCGGAAGCGGGTGAGGTCGAGAACGCCCGGCCCGAACGCACAGACGTACCCGCTCGCCAGCTTGGTCAAGTACCTGCCGGGGGCACGCGGAGGCAGATCGGGTTCCAGGATGCGGCGAATCGCTCCGATGTACTTGTGCAGCACGTTGAGCGCGCTCGTCGGGGCCTGCTCCCCCCACAGCACGTCGACGAGTTCGTCCGTCCCGGTGGGGCGGCCCTCGCGGGCGAGCAGTATCCCGAGGAGAGCGGCCTGCTGAGGAGGTCCGGCGCTCAGTTCGGTGTCACCCCGCCAGAGCCGGAGGGGGCCGAGAACCTGCAGGCGCAGGGTCGTCGGCGCGCTGCCGCGATTCACATCATCGATGCTTTCGGTGATCAACTCGACGGTCATCGACGTCTCCCTGGTGGGACCGGTCCAGTCCGCAATCACCCTCGGCCGGGTGCGCGCTGGCGTGGTGTCAAGGTACACTCTAAAGCCTGGAGCATGACTCCAGCCAGTGGAGTTTCGATAAGACGGGCGGGCGGTGATCGACGATGCCTGACTCGATCGAACCCGCCGCCGCTCAGACCAGGCGCGACGAGTACGCCGAGATGACCCGTCGCGACGTCGTCGCCGCTGCCCGCCGGCTCTTCGCCGAGCAGGGCTACGAGCAGACCACCGTCGCCCAGATCGCCCGCGCAGCCCGGGTCTCTCCGGCCACGGTCTACGCGCAGTGCGGCGGTAAAGAAGGTCTTCTGCACACGTTGATGGACATCTGGACCACGAGCCCCACGGTCGGTCGCATCATCGGCGACGCCGCAGCGGGCCGCACCGGTCGCGAGAAACTGCGTATTCTCGCCGACGGGTACGTCGCCCATGCTGCCGAGGCCGGCGACATCATGCGAATCGTCGAGCGCGCGGCGGCCAGCTCGACACCGGCGAAGACGTTCCTGGACATCGCCGACCGCCGGCACACCGAAGCCCTCGAGACGATCACGAAGGGCATCGCCGATGTCGGGGAGCTCGCCGACGGTGTCTCCGTGACCGACGCGGCGAGAATGATCTACTTCCACTTCCGCAATCCCCAGCTCGTGCTCGCGTCGGAGACCTTCGGCTGGGGAATCGATCGAGCGAAGCAGTGGCTTCTCGAACGGGTCGAATCCGCCATCCTGACGCCCCGACCGTAGACGTCAACAAATCGATCACTCGGTGTCAACAGGCACCTCCTAGCGTTCCAGGTGTCGGCCACCGGCCCCGGATGCACGAAGGTCGTCCGCCGGCTCCACCACCGCCGCGGCGGTATCACCGAGAGAAGATCATCATGTCCACCACCCCCACCATCGTTCTCGTCCACGGCGCATTCGCCGACGCGGCCAGCTGGGCGCCGGTCACGCGCCTGCTCCTCGACCGGGGACACACCGTCCTCGCACCCCCTGCGTACAACCGGAGCCTCATCGCCGACGCCGCCTCCATCCGAGCGCTGGTCGAGCAGATCGACGGCCCGGTGCTGCTCGCCGGCCACTCGTACGGCGGAGCGGTCATCACGATCGCCGGGGAGGCGGCCAACGTCGTCGGCCTCGTCTACGTCTCCGGGTACGCGCTCGACGCCGGCGAGACCATCGCGAAGCTCCAAGGCGGCTTCCCGGATTCGGAGCTCATCGCGAACCTCGTCTTCACCCCGTTCCCGATCGCCGGCCAGGAGGACGGGTCGGATGTCTCGGTGAAGATCGATGCGTTCCCTGCCATCTTCGCGGCCGGCCTCGATACGAAGATCACGGAAGTGCTCGCGGTCTCCCAGCGTCCGCTGGCCGCGTCGGTCTTCTCGGAAGAGGCTCCTGCGGCGGCCTGGAAGACCAAGCCCGCCTGGGGGATCGTCTCGGCGAACGATCACACCATCAACCCCGATGTCGAACGCTTCGGCTACACGCGGGGCGAATTCACCGAGATCGTCGAACTCGCGGCGCCGCACCTCGTCATGCAGACCAACCCGCAGGACGTCGCCGAGGTCATCGAGCGCGCCCTGGCCGGCAGCCTCACCGCGCAGACCAGCAGCACCGCCGCGCAGAGCTGACGGGGAGGACGAGCACATGCCTCTCACCACCGCCGAACTCGATGAGGTCGCCGCCGCGAACAGCTCAGGGAAGACACCCGTGATGTTCGTGCACGGGCTCTGGCTCCTCTCCAGCAGCTGGCGCGCCTGGCGCGACCTCTTCGAGGAGCAGGGCTACGCCACGATCGCGCCCGGCTGGCCGGACGACCCCGACACCGTCGCCGAAGCCAAGGCAGATCCGGACGCGTTCGCCGGCAAGATGGTCAAGCAGGTCACCGAGCACTACGCGGAGGCGATCGCGGCCCTCGACCAAGCGCCCGTCGTGATCGGCCACAGCTTCGGCGGACTCATCGCCCAGAAGCTGGCCGGCGAATCCAGGAATGCCGTGACGGTGGCCATCGATCCTGCGCAGTTCAAGGGCGTGACGGCCCTTCCGCCCGCCGCGCTGAAGGCAGCCGCGCCCGCGTTGCTGCGGTTCAACCACACCCGGCACGGTGTCACTCTCACCTGGGAGCAATTCGCGTACGGCTGGTCGAACGCCATCAGCGAGGCGGAAGGGCGCGCCCTGTACCAGGAGTTCCACGTGCCCGCGTCGAGTGTGCCGATCTTCCAGGCGGCCACGGCCAATCTCAACCCGTTCGCCGAGACCAGGGTGATCACCGACAATCACGACCGGGGACCTCTGCTCCTGATCGCCGGCGCCGAGGACAACACGGTGCCACAGGCGGTCGTGGAGAACGAGTACCGCCTCCAGCAGAAGAACGTCGGCCCGACCGAGCTCGCGATCATTCCCGGCCGTGGCCATTCGCTCATCATCGACTCCGGGTGGCGGGAGGTCGCCGACACCGCCCTGGCCTTCATCCGCAGATTCGCGTCAGCGGATCACCGAGCGGAGTAGGGGCGCCGGCCGACCGGCGGCGTCAGCGCGCACTGGGCGTCGTAACGAGAACCGACGACAAGATATCTGAGGAGTTGGTAACCTGAGGGGGTGGGTGCCCACGCAGAGCTGACCAAGGACGGCCGATGCCTAAATCGATCAAGCGGAACTCGCTCACCGATCAAGCGACCGAAGCCATCATCGAGCTGATCTCGGAGCGGAATCTCAAGGCGGGCGACCGATTGCCCGGCAGCGGTGAACTGGCCGAGATGCTCGACGTGAGCATCCCCGTGGTGCGGGAGGCGGTGGCCGGACTTGCCGCCATCGGTCTGCTCGAACGACAGCAGGGCCGCGAGAGCACGATCGCCACGCCGAACTCGTCCCACCTCAGCCGGCTCTTCAGCCTGCGCGTGCTGGGGGCGGCCATCGACGACCAGCAACTGCAGCAGTTCCGCGAGATCGTGGAGGTCGGGAACGCCCGCCTGGCTGCTCGCAATCGCACGGCCGAGTCGGTCGACGCCCTGAAGAGCGCCCTCGACGTACTCTCGAAGTCGCGCGAGGCCGACGAGTTGCACGAAGCCGACGTCGCGTTCCACGCCGCCGTCGCGCGATGCGCCGACAACGACCTGTGCGAGCTCACCCTCGAATCGCTCGAGCCCCTGCTGGCCCGGCTGCGGCGCAGGGTCTGGAACGGCTGGGTGAGCCAGGGCGGTGGGCTCACCGCAATCGTCGACGCGCACCGCGCCATCTTCGAGGCGATCGAACAGGGTGACGAAGACGCCGCCGCCCGAGCGATGTCCGATCACCTCGGGCAGGCTCGCATCGGCCTCGAAGAATCCCTTCGCGGCGGCGAACGCGACCTCGCCCCACGAGCAGGATTCCCCGCCGCCTGACGACGCCGCTACTCGTCCAGACGGTACCGCAAGAGCGCTTGACTGTAGCCACCGTCGACCAGCAAGCGGGATCCGGTGACGTATCGCGACGCGTCGGAGGCGAGGTAGAGCACAGCGCCGACGAGATCGTCGATGGCTCCGACACGCCCGAGCGGCACCCACGATTCGAACCGGTCACGGCCCATCTGGTCGATGACCTCCCGGTTGATGTCGGTCTCGATCGCACCCGGGGCGATGGAGTTGACCCGGATACCCGTTGCGGCCAGTTCGAGGGCGAGAGTGCGACCCGCGGCCTCGAGGCCCGCCTTCGATGCCACGTATGCCACGTTGCCGGCGTAGGCGACGGTGTCGTGGATGCTCGTGATGTTGATCACCGAACCGCGCCCGCTTGCGCTCAGCAGCGGCGCCAGGCCGCGGGTCAGCAGAACCGGGGCGACCAGGTTGACGGCGAGGGTGCGCAGAAGCGCCTCGGCACCGGCATCGCCCGGAATCTCGACGCCGGCGTTGTTGACCACGATGTCCAGCTGATCGGTGCGCTGCCGCACCGCCGTGACCAGGTCGGCCACGCCCCCCGCCGTGGCGAGGTCGGCCACGAGCATCGAGGCGACGCCGTCGCCGTAGGGAGGCGCGTGCTGTGGTGAACCGTGACGCAGCACGCGCACACCTGCCGTCTGCAGCGCATCCGCCAGCCCGGCGCCGATGCCGCGCGTCGATCCCGTGACGAGCGCGGTCCTGCCCTCGAGATCGGGGAAGGTCGGCGCGGTCACAGCACTCCGAACGTGCTGAAAGCCTCGGTCGAACTCATTCCGCCCTCGATCGCATCGCGCACGACGTTCTCGGTGCGCGCCTTCACGAGAGCGCGTTCGACGACCTCCTGCTCCACTGCCGCAGGAATCACGACGACGCCGTCGATGTCGCCGAACACGATGTCACCTGGCTCGATCTCCACGTCTCCGATCCGGATGCGGCAGCGGTAGTCGAGCACCGACGCGCGCACGCCCGCATCCTGAGCGTAGCCACCGCGACTGAATACGGGGGAAGTCCTGCTGCAGCACGCGCGGGGGTGTCGCGGTGGTAGTCGTCGACCACGGCGCCCGACGG
>BADC01000361.1 GCA_000333435.1 Corynebacterium-like bacterium B27
TATTCCGGTGATAAGCCCGTGCAGGATTTCGGCGAGCCAGACGCGCGCCTGCCGGTTGATCCGGCCCATGATGCCGAAGTCGATCGCAGCGATGCGGCCGTCGGGCAACGCGAAGAGATTGCCCTGGTGGAGATCGGCGTGGAAGAAACCCTCCGCGATCGCCTGCCGGAGGAACACGCGGACGAGCGTCGCGGCGAGCGCCTTGCGATCGTGCCCGGCGGCTTCGAGGCCCGCCATGTCGGAAAGCTTCACGCCGTCCAGCCATTCGAGCGTCAGCACCCGGCGTGCGGTGCGCTGCCAGTCGATCGTCGGCACGTGGAAGCCCGGCTCCGCCAGCATTCCGCGCGCCAGTTCCGAGGCGGAGGCGGCCTCGCGGCGCAGGTCCAGCTCGCGCGCGGTCCATTGCTTGAAGGTCGCGACGACGAGGCGCGGGCGCAGGCGACCGATCTCGCCGCCCATATGCTCGGCCTGGGCCGCGGCCCATTCGTAGGTGTCGATGGAGCGGGCGAAATCCTGCTCGACGCCGGGGCGCAGCACCTTCACCGCGACCTCGCGGCCCTCGGTGGTGACGGCGCGGTGGACCTGCGCGATCGAGGCGGCGCCGACGGGCGCCTCGTCGATACTGGAGAAGAACTGTTCAAGCGGTCGGCCGAGCGATTGCTCGATCGAGGCGCGGATCAGCGGGAAGGGGACCGGGGGCAGAGCGTCCTGCAGTCGGTAGAGATCGATCGCCGCAGCCTCGCCGACCAGATCGGGGCGGGTGGCGAGCGCCTGCCCGAACTTGATCGCGGCCGGCCCGATCGCTTCCAGCGCATCGGCGTAGCGGGGCTCCTTGGGGACGCGTGCGCCGAAGCGGGCGATCCTGACCAGCCGCTTCAGCGGCGTCGGAGTCAGCGGATCGCGTTCG
>BADC01000360.1 GCA_000333435.1 Corynebacterium-like bacterium B27
CGCGGGCAAGGCGGCGCTGGAGAAAGCCGCATGAGCAAGGCTGACCTGTTCCGCGCCGAGGCCGCCAAGCGCATCCTGCTGACCGACGGCGCCTTCGGCACCATGATTCAGGGCTATGGGCTAGACG
>BADC01000359.1 GCA_000333435.1 Corynebacterium-like bacterium B27
CTCGATCCGCGCGTTGGCGGCGCGATGTCCGGCATAATATTGCTTTTCGTGATTGGGCCAGCCGGTCGGGTTCCGATCGACATCGAAGCGCCATTTCGCATCGTCGACGTCGCGCTTGTCGAACTCATCGGACCATGCGGGCCTGCCGGTCGGCACCGCCATCGGAACATCGACGCGATAGTTGGTCGCGCCCAGCGTGGTGGCCTGCAGCATCAGTAGCATCGGGGCGATCATCGCTTATGTCCCTCCTCGACCGGATAGTGCCGCAGTGTCTGGCGATCCGCACCCGGTCGTGCCGCGGCACCAGTATCGTTCACGAGATGCGCGATCGTTCCCTTGCCTCCACCGAGCGAGATGGTCGTCACGCTGGCGAAGGTCACGTCCGGCCGTTGCGGCGCCTCGATCGCACTGCGCAGCACGATGCTCGGGTCGGCGGTGAAATTCGCATAGATGCCGAGACCGACGGCATCGTGCCGCCGCACCG
>BADC01000358.1 GCA_000333435.1 Corynebacterium-like bacterium B27
TGGTGACGTGGTGGTGCTCGGGTCCTCCGGCACCCTGTTGCTCCTGGGCCACCGCGTCGGCCCCGCGCTGGTGGCCGTGCGGGCGATGGTGACGAGCTACGTCATCGTGTCGGGGATCGTGTTCGGCCTGATCGTGTCGCAGGCGGGAAGTCACCACTACCGCATCGAGGTGCCGTGGTCGAGCCAGGTGCTGCACTTCGTCATCCCGTCGCTCGTGCTGATCGACTGGGTGATCGGGGTGGGGCGGGTGCGCATCCGCTGGCGCACGGCGCTCCTCGTGTTGATCTTCCCCGTGGTGTGGGGTGTGTTCACCCTCATCCGCGGCTCGATCGTGCGCTGGTACCCCTACTTCTTCCTCGACCCCGACCAGGTGAGCGGCCCGGGCGAGTTCGCCCTCTACTGCGGCATCGCCATCGGCTTGTTCGCGGGCATCCAGGCCGGCCTCGTGGCGCTCAGCCGGCTGCGCCCGCTGCTGCCCCGTGCCGCACGGGCACCCCGGGCGGTCAGGGGACGACGGTGGGGGTCGGCGTGGGGGACTCGGTGGCCAGCGACGCGTCGACGAACGGCACGAGACTCCGCAGCGCCGCCTCGATGAACTCGTCGTCGCTCTGCTTGAGCGTCACCGGGACGTCGTCGGCGGCGGTGAGGCCCACCAGGATGGGCTGACCGGTGGCGGGCAGCAGGTTCACCCACTCGGCGATCTCGGAGGTCTCGTCGATCACCGAGAGCACCGTCGCCTCGGTCGACCAGAACGGTTCGTCGAAGCGCAGCCAGAGCTGCTCGAGCGTGCCCATGCCGAGTGCCTCGATCGAGGCGAGCGTGGCATCGGGCAGCTCCGGCGCGAACTCGATGGTGCCGGCCTGCAGCACGCCGATCGGCACCGTCACCACCACCCGGTCGACCGACAGCGACTCGCCGGTGCCGAGGCGCAGGCTCACCCCGTCGTCGTCATAGCCCACCCGGATGACGACACTCGAGAGCAGCACGTCCAAGCCGTCGAGGGCGGTCGTGACCACCGCGTCCAGGCCGCCCACCACGAGAGCCGTTCCGGCGGTGAGCCCGGTGCGGTCGATGCCGTAGCTCGCCGAGAGCCGGAACGCGTTCGCACCGTACTCGCTGGCGATGGCGGTGTCGAGGTAGTGCGTGAGCTCGTCGGTGGGGGAGACCCCGTCGGCCGCGGGAGTGCTGGAGACAGCGTCGGCACCGGATGCCGAGAGCGCGCTGGCGAGCGAACTGTCGGCCGGTTGCGCCCGCGACCATTCCACCGCGGTCGCGACGGCAGCCGGCCCGACGCCCGTGGCAGCGACGATCGACCCGTCGAGCGTGCGGGTCTCGCGACTGGCGTCGAGCGCGATCGTACCCACCGCATCCGCCTGCAGCAGTTCGTCGAGGCTGTCGCCGGCCACGGATGCGGCACCCAGTTCGACCGGGAACGGCCAGGCGTCGTCGCTGCGGGTCTGGATGCGGCCGCCCACGCGGTCGCGCGCCTCGATCACGACCACGTCGAAACCCGCGTCGGCGAGAGCGCGGGCGGCCGTTGCCCCGGCCAGTCCCGCGCCGATGACGGCGACTCGCTCGTCGGGCCGCGCGAGAGCCGCCACCCGATCGGCCGCGGCCGTGCCCGAGGCCTCGGCTCCGATCAGCGTGCCCGGGTACTCGCTCGAAGCGGCTTCCCCGGCGAAGAACACGCGGCCGCCCACGGTCTCGCGCAGGGTCGCACGGTCGGCCGGAGTGGCGCCGACGGGCGTCATGCTGAATGACCCCAGGGAATACGGGTCGGTCGCCCAGGCGCTCCGCAGGAACGACGCCGGCCGCGGCACGGGCGAGGGCGGCGACGGTGTCGTGGTGACCGTCGGGGTGGGCCCGGGCTTCGGCGGGGTGCAGGCGGCCAGCGCGGCGAGCGAGACGCCCGAGAGCGCCCCGGCCAGGAAGGTGCGTCGCGCGATTGCCAATTCTGCGGTGCCGTCTCTCGGTCGGGGGTGCGCCGACCGGTGCGGTCGCGCCTCCCCTCCACGTTAGCGGCAGGTTCGGCAATCCGGGCCTGTCCTCAGCCGAACGCTGGAATGATGGCCTGATGATCTCCATCGAACTGGCCCGTGCCCTGCGTACCGCCGGGCTGCGCTGGCACCCGCGCTCGGGCGACGGTTTCGTCATCGAGAACGCCGAGTCGAACGGTGACGTCTTCACCGTGAGTGAGATGACCGTCGAGGTGCACGACTTCCCCACGGGTCAGCTGATCGGCTTCAACGGCACCACGGAGTGGGCGCTCGACTCGGTCGACGTCACCGACACGCTGTGGCTGCCGCGGGAGGATCAGCTGCGCGAACTCCTGCGCGACGGCTTCCGCTCGCTCGAGGTTGACCGCAGCGGCGGCGACCCGCTCTTCGTGGTGACCGCGGTCATCCGCGGCACCGAGCGCAGCTACGAGGCGATCACCGCGGCGGATGCCTACGGCGAAGCCGTGCTCGACCTGATCGTTCAGAGTCTGGTCACCGAAGTCGATTAGTCCTGGTCGAGACGAGGAATAGGCTGGGGTGATGACTGAAAACGCCGTTCCCACCGTCACGCTCAACAACGGGATCGAGATTCCCCAGCTCGGCTTCGGGGTGTTCCGCGTCGACCCCGACAAGACCAACCGCATCGTGCGGGACGCCCTCGACGTGGGCTACCGTCACCTCGACACCGCGCGGATCTACCACAACGAAGAGGGCGTCGGGCACGCCATCAAGGAGTCCGGCGTCGCCCGCGAGGAGCTGTTCGTCACCACGAAGCTCTGGAACGACGACCAGACGGATGCGTCGGCGGCGATCGACAAGAGCCTCGCCCGGCTGGGCATGGACTACGTCGACCTCTACCTCATCCACTGGCCGGCGCCGGACAATGACACCTACGTGCAGGCCTGGCGCTCGCTGATCGAGATCCAGCAGTCGGGTCGCGCCAAGGCGATCGGCGTCTCGAACTTCACCATCGACCACCTCGAGCGCGTGATCGCCGAGACCGGCGTGGTGCCGGCCGTCAACCAGGTGGAGCTGCACGTCGACTTCCAGCAGGCCGAGCTCCGCGCCTTCGCCGCGGGGCAGGGCATCGCCATCGAGGCGTGGGGGCCGCTCGGTCAGGGCAAGATCAACCAGTCCGAGGAGCTGGCCGGCATCGCTGCGGCGCACGGCAAGACGGTGCCCCAGACGATCCTGCGGTGGCACACCCAGATCGGCAACATCGTCATCCCGAAGAGCAACAACAAAGACCGCATGGCCGAGAATTTCGACATCTTCGACTTCGAGCTGACGGCCGCCGAGGTCGCCACCATCGCGACGCTCGACCAGGGCGAGGACGGCCGGAACGGCGGGCATCCGCTCGAGGTGCACTGACCTCGACCGGCACCGAGCTCAGTTCGGCTGCGGCACCTGGGCGTCCGCTCTCTTTCCCGGGAACCACGGGATGAGGGCGGACGTTCGCTTTTTGTACTCCGCGTACTCCGGGTACTTCGACAGCGTGATGCTCTCGGTGAACACCGTCGAGCCGATGAACAGCAGCGTGAGCAGAACCGCGCCGGCCACGGTCCACTGGAACACGGTGCCGGCCGCCGTGGCGCCGATGAAGAACACCACCCACCACTGCGCCTGCTCGAAGAAGAAGTTGGGGTGGCGGGAGAAGCGGAACAGACCCGTCTGCACGAACCGCGGATGCGCCTCCCGCCCGGCCGCCTGTTCCCGCTTCTTCCACTGCTGGAAGTCCCACTGCTGCTGGTCGGCGATCGTCTCGCCCACCAGGAAGGCGAGGAAGATCACGAACAGCAGCGCATCGAGCAGCCCGAACGGCGTGGCGCGGTGCTCGAACATCATGAACGCCGGCAACGTGATGAGCAGCAGGATGATGTTCTGGTAGATGGTGATGAAGAACAGATTGAACACCTGGAACTGCCACGGTGTCATGCGGGCGCGGAGGACGGCCCAGCGATAATCCTCGCCGCCCGGCGCGTAGCCGCCCTTGCGCGAGAAGTTGAAGGTGAGGCGGGCGCCCCAGAGCGTCACCGCCGCGGCGAGCAGATCGAGGCGGAGATCGGTGAAGCCGGCCGCACCCGCGAAGATCCAGACGTAGACGATGGGGATGATCGACCAGATCCGGTCGACCCAGGAGTACTCCCGAGTGATCAGCGACGTCACCCACACCACGAGGCAGATCGCGGCGAACACCCAGAACGAAGCTATCAGCGGAGCCATGGCAAAAGTGTAGGCCGCGCTCGGCGTTCGCTGGGGCAATTCCCGGTTGGCGGGCGGCGCCGATCGGCTACGCTGGTCTGAGCAAGGAGGGCAGCCGGATGACGAACGACGCGAACACCGATCACACGACGCGCATCCCCGTCCCCACCACGACGGGCGACACGACGCTGTCACTGACGGGTGAGTTCGCGGCGCAGCTCGCCGCCTTGGAGGGTGGCGTCACGGGTGAGGAGCTCGAGTCGATCGCTGCGCTGCCCTCGGGTTCCGCCCTGCTCATCGTGCGCCGGGGCCCCAATGCGGGCGCCCGCTTCCTGCTCGACACCAACGTCACCACAGTGGGCCGGCACCCGAACGCCGACATCTTCCTCGACGACGTGACGGTCTCGCGGCGGCACGCGGAGTTCTCCCGGCACGGCCACACCTTCCAGGTGAAAGACCTCGGCTCGCTGAACGGCACCTACGTGGGCGGCGTCCGCGTCGACGAGGCGCTGCTCGATGACGGCGCGGAGGTGCAGATCGGCAAGTTCCGGCTCACGTTCTACCCGTCGCGCATCGACGTCGTCACCGCCGCGGGCGAGTAGTGGCGGCCGCAGTCCAGCCCGTTCCCGAGCGGAACCCGGGCTCGTCGCAGTTGCTCGGAATCGGGCAGGTGCTCGCGAAGCTCACCGGTGAGTTCCCCGACCTCACGCCGTCGAAACTGCGCTTCCTCGAAGAGCGCGGCCTCGTGCATCCGGCCCGCACCGCCTCGGGCTACCGCAAGTTCTCGCAGAACGACCTCAGCCGGTTGCGGCTCATCCTCACCCTGCAGCGCGACTGCTACCTGCCCCTCGCGGTCATCAAGGACTACCTCGCCGACGTCGACGCCGGGCTCAACCCGCCGATGCCCGGTGCGGCGTTGCCCGGTGGCGCATCCATTCTGCAGACCGGCCGGCGGCTGAGCCGGGACGAACTCACCCGCGAAGCCGGTGCGACCCCCATGCTCGTGCAGGACGCCTTCTCGGCCTCGGTGCTCACGCCCGCCGACTCCTACGGCGAGGATGCGCTGGTGGTGCTGAAGGCGCTCGTGGAGTTGCAGCGCAGCGGCATCGAACCGCGGCACCTGCGCGGGTTCCGGCAGGCGACCGAGCGCGAACTCGGCCTGATCGAGAGTGCGCTCATGCCGGTGGCCCGGCGTCGCGACCCGTCCAGCCGGGCGAAAGTGGCCGAGCTCGCCCTCGAGATCGCGGGGCAGCTGGAGATCGTGCGGTCGAGCCTCATCCGGTCGGCCCTGGGGCGGATCGCGCCCTGAGCCGGCGCATAACGATTCGGCACCGCACGCGACACGCCGGGTTCGGATTGGGTGATGTCGTTGCTCCGCACCCTCGGCATCGCTACCGTGGGGAGAGCAGAAGACGAGTTCCGGATGCCCCGGACGACGGAAGGCGCTGATGAGCGAGCTGATCCAGGACGACGATTCGCGCTACGATCTCGGACTCCTGTTCACCGACGGTCTTCCCGACCTCGATGACGCGAGCGGGTATCGCGGTGCCGTCGCCGCGCGCGCTGCGGGCATCACCTACCGCCAGCTCGACTACTGGGCGCGCACCGCGCTGGTCGAACCCACCGTCCGCGGGGCCGCAGGGTCGGGGTCGCAGCGGCTCTACGGGTTCCGCGACATCCTGGTGCTGAAGCTCGTGAAGCGCCTCCTCGACACCGGGATCTCGTTGCAGCAGATCCGCACCGCCATCAACCAGCTGCGCGAGGCGGGCATCAACGACCTCGCCCAGACCACGCTGATGAGCGACGGCGCGAGCGTCTATCTCTGCACCTCGAACGACGAGGTCATCGACCTGGTCAGCCGCGGTCAGGGCGTCTTCGGCATCGCCGTGGGCAAGGTGCTGCGCGAGGTGGAGAACAGCCTGGTCGAGCTCGACTCCACGGTGGCCGACCCGCACGACGAACTCGCCGCCCGCCGCGCGGCCCGCAAGGCTGTTTGACCCCTCAGGGCATTTCGGTCAGCTCAGAGCATTCCGGTGAGCACGCCGCCGTCGGCACGCACGGCTGAGCCGTTGGTCGCCGACGCCCGTGGGCTGACCAGGTAGACCGCGAGAGCAGCCAGCTCGGCGGGCTCGATGAACCGTTCGAGCAGCGTGGTGCGGTTCTGCGCGATGATGCCGGCCTTCATCTCCTCAGCCGGCACACCTTGGGCACGCGAGATCTCCTCGACCACCTGTGCGACGCCATCCGAGTACGTCGGACCGCCGAGAATCGTGTTCACGGTCACGGCCGAGCCGCGGGTGAGCTTGGCGAGTCCGTTGGCGAAGCCGAGCAGAGCGGCCTTCATGGTGCCGTAGTGCAGCATGTCGGCCGGCACGTCGACCCCCGACTCGCTGCCGATCATCAGGATGCGGCCGTCGCCTCGGGCGAGCATTCCCGGCATGAGGTGCCGTGACAGCCGTACGGCGCTCATCAGGTTGACCTCGAAGTAGCGCTGCCACTCGTCGTCGGAGACGGTGTCGAAGGCGGCGACCCCGAACAGGCCGACGTTGTTCACCAGGATGTCGACGTCACCGAGCTCCTCGAGCAACCGAGCGACGTCGTCGGCGCGCTCGAAGTCGGCCGCGATCCCGGAGATCTCGGCCTGCGGATGCGCGGCGCGCAGCCGTCGCGCAGCCTCCCGCACCCGGTCGTCGCTCCGCCCGTTCAGCAGCACGACTGCGCCCTCCCGCACCAGCGCATCGGCCACGGCCCAGCCGATGCCCTGGGTCGATCCGCTCACGAAAGCGCGCTTGCCGGTCAATCCGAGATCCATGTCCATCCATTCGTTTTACTTGCTCAGTCACGTGAAACGCTAACACGATCACTTGCTCAGTCAAGTCAATCAGGTAGGCTGAGGCGATGGCCGACGACACCGCATCCGCCGATCTGACCGGCGACGACCTCCAGACCTGGGCCGCTCTGGCGACCGTGCTGGAGTGGCTGCCGCCCGCGCTCGACGCGCCGCTCGCGCGCGACTTCGAGCTCACCCACTTCGAGTACGGGATCCTGTACGCGCTGGCGGACGCACCCGAGCGCACACTGCGGATGAGCGTGCTCGCCGGGTACGCCAACAGCTCGCTCTCGCGGCTCTCGCGCGCGGTGGCCCGGCTCGAGCGGCGGGGCTGGGTCGCCCGGCGGCCGGACCCGGGGGACGGACGGTACACCCTCGCCGTCCTCACCGAGGGCGGGCATGGTGTCTACCGCCAGGCGACGCCCCGCCACAACGAAACGGTGCACCGGCTCGTGCTCGACGTGCTGACTCCGGCTCAGAAGAAGCAGCTACGCGTCATCAGCGGACGCATCATCCGCGCCATCCGCGACGAAGGGGAGTGGCTGGTGCCCGACGGATCGAAGGAGCAGCCCTAGGCCTTGGTGACGTCGGCGTATTCGCCGACGCGGCCCGTGCGCATGACGCGCTCGAGCAGCAGGTCGAAGTTGCGCGCCATCTCCTGGGCGCCCTCACCGGGCCAGACGTGCAGGGGCTTCGCCGCGCCCTGAGCCTGCTGGAGGCTGGTGCGCTCGGGCAACTGAGGCGAGAGCACCAGCGGGCCGAACATGTCGCGGAGCTCCTTGATGCGGAACTGGTGCTCGAGCGACTGCGAGCGCACACGATTCACGATGATGCCGAGCGGCTGGAGGCGCGGCGACAGCCCGCGGCGGATCTCCTCGATCGCCCGCAGTGCGCGGTCGGCTGCGGCCACCGAGAACAGACCGGGCTCGGTGACGACGGAGACGCGGTCGGATGCGGCCCAGGCCGTGCGGGTCAGCGCGTTCAGCGACGGGGCGCAGTCGATGAGCACGAGGTCGTACTCGGTCTCGACGGTGGCCAGGGCCTCTTCGAGCTTCCAGATGTCGCGGATCGACGGATGCGGGCCGTCGAAGTTCAGCGCCGAGGGCGAGCCGATCAGCACGTCGATCTTGCCGCCGCGATCTTTCGTCCACCCCGACGGGGCGATCGCCGCACGCACCACCTTCTCCTTGGGAGAGGCGAGCACGTCGGCCACGTTCAGGTGCCCGGCGACGCGGATGTCCATGCCCGTCGACACATCCGACTGCGGGTCGAGGTCGACGACGAGGGTGCGCAAACCCTTAGCGAACGCCGCGGAGGCCAGTCCGAGCGTCACCGTGGTCTTGCCCACACCTCCCTTGAGGGAAGAGACGCTGAGTACATGCACAATCGACTACGTTACCTTCACTAGGCTTAGAGAACCTAACTGTTCGCTGTACGCGCATGCGCCTGAAAGGTCTCGATGTTCAAGAAGATTCTGGTTGCCAACCGCGGTGAGATCGCAATCCGGGCGTTCCGGGCCGCGTACGAGCTCGGCGCCAAGACGGTCGCGGTGTTCCCGTACGAGGACCGCAACTCCATGCACCGCCTGAAGGCCGATGAGGCCTACCAGATCGGTGAGGTCGGGCATCCGGTGCGGGCGTACCTCGATGTGTCGGAGATCATCCGCGTGGCCAAGGAGGCGGGCGCTGACGCCATCTACCCTGGCTACGGCTTCCTCTCCGAGAACCCGGAGCTCGCGAAGGCGGCCGCCGAGAACGGGATCACGTTCATCGGCCCGGGCGAGCACGTACTCGAGATGGCGGGCAACAAGGTCACCGCCAAGGAGCACGCGATCGCGGCGGGCGTCCCGGTGCTGAAGTCGACACCCGCGACCCGCGACATCGAGGAGCTGATCGCCGGGGCCGAGGACATCGGCTTCCCGGTCTTCGCCAAGGCGGTCGCGGGCGGCGGCGGTCGTGGCATGCGCCGGGTGGAGACGCGCGAGGAGCTGCGCGGCGCCCTGGAAGCGGCGATGCGCGAGGCCGACAGCGCGTTCGGCGACCCGACCATGTTCCTGGAGCAGGCGGTGCTCCGCCCGCGGCACATCGAGGTGCAGATCCTGGCGGATGCGACGGGCGAGACTCTGCACCTGTTCGAGCGCGACTGCTCGGTGCAGCGACGCAACCAGAAGGTCGTCGAGATCGCGCCGGCGCCGAACATCTCGGAGGAGCTGCGCACGGCGCTCCACTCCGACGCCATCAAGTTCGCGAAGTCGATCGGCTACGTCAACGCGGGAACGGTGGAGTTCCTCGTCGACACCGTCGGTGCGCGCGCCGGCCAGCACGTGTTCATCGAGATGAACCCGCGCATCCAGGTGGAGCACACGGTGACCGAGGAGGTCACCGACGTCGACCTCGTGCAGTCGCAGATGCTGATCGCCTCGGGCATGTCGTTCGACGAGATCGGGCTGCACCAGCAGGACATCGTGCTGCACGGCGCGGCCTTGCAGTGCCGCATCACCACGGAGGACCCGACGGCGGGCTTCCGGCCCGACACCGGCAAGATCGCCGCCTACCGCTCGCCCGGTGGCGCCGGCGTGCGCCTGGACGGCGGCACCGTCGACGTGGGTGCGCAGATCTCGCCGCACTTCGACTCGATGCTGGCGAAGATGACCTGCCGCGGCCGCGACTTCCCGGCCGCTGTGCGGCGGGCGCGGCGTGCGCTGGCGGAGTTCCGCATCCGCGGCGTGTCCACGAACATCCCCTTCCTGCAGGGCGTGCTCGACGACCCCGACTTCATCGCGGGCGACCTCAGCACCTCCTTCATCGAGGAGCGGCCGCAGCTGCTCGGCGGTCACCAGTCGAAAGACCGCGGAACGAAGATCCTGAACTGGCTCTCGGACGTGACGGTGAATCAGCCCAACGGCGCCCGCGTCGGTTCGATCGACCCGGCGCACAAGCTGCCGCACATCGACCTCTCAGAGCCTGCACCGGACGGCTCGCGCCAGAAGCTGCTCGAGCTCGGGCCGAAGGGCTTCGCGGATGCGCTGCGCGCCCAGACCGCGCTGGCCGTCACCGAGACCACGATGCGCGACGCCCACCAGTCGCTGCTCGCCACGCGGGTGCGCACCCGCGACCTGGTCGCGGTGGCACCCTACGTGGCGCGGATGACGCCGGAGCTGCTCTCGATGGAGGCCTGGGGCGGCGCCACCTACGACGTCGCGCTGCGCTTCCTCGGTGAAGACCCGTGGGAGCGGCTCGCATCGCTCCGCGAGGCGCTGCCGAACGTGGCCATCCAGATGCTCCTGCGCGGCCGCAACACGGTCGGCTACACGCCGTACCCGACGGAGGTGACGGATGCGTTCGTCACCGAGGCGGCCTCGACCGGCGTCGACATCTTCCGCATCTTCGATGCGCTGAACGACGTCGAGCAGATGCGCCCGGCCATCGACTCGGTGCTCGCCACCGGCACGACGATCGCGGAGGTCGCGGTCTGCTACACCGGCGACCTGCTCGACCCGGCCGAAGACCTCTACACGCTCGACTACTACCTGAAGCTCGCCGAGCAGATCGTGTCGTCGGGCGCGCACATCCTGGCCATCAAGGACATGGCGGGGCTGCTGCGGCCGACCGCGGCGGCGAAGCTCGTCGCGGCGTTCCGGGAGAACTTCGACCTGCCCGTGCACGTGCACACGCACGACACCGCCGGGGGACAGCTCGCGACCTTGCTCGCGGCGTCGCAGGCGGGCGCCGACGCGGTCGACGTGGCGAGCGCACCGATGGCGGGCACCACGTCGCAGCCCTCCGCATCCGCTCTGGTCGCGGCGCTCGCGCACACGCAGCGCGACACCGGCCTCTCGTTGCAGGCCGTCAGCGATCTCGAGCCGTACTGGGAGGCGGTGCGGCAGGTGTACCGGCCGTTCGAGTCGGGTCTGCCCGGCCCCACCGGGCGCGTGTACAAGCACGAGATCCCGGGCGGGCAGCTGTCGAACCTCCGCCAGCAGGCCATCGCGCTGGGTCTCGCCGACGACTTCGAGCTGATCGAGGACCTGTACGCGGCGGCGAACCAGATCCTCGGGCGCATCCCGAAGGTGACCCCGTCGTCGAAGGTCGTGGGTGACCTCGCTCTGCACCTCGCCGCGGTCAAGGCCGACCCGGCCGACTTCGCCGAGAACCCGCAGAACTACGACATCCCGGACTCGGTCATCGGCTTCATGGCGGGCGAGCTCGGCGAGCTGCCCGGTGGCTGGCCCGAGCCGTTCCGCTCGAAGGTGCTGGCGGGCAAGGACATCAAGATCGGG
>BADC01000357.1 GCA_000333435.1 Corynebacterium-like bacterium B27
CATCTCGCCCTGGGTGGTGACCGACTCGTCCATGTTCGAGGTGATCAGCTGCGAGTCGTGGGCGTTCGTGACCGTCGAGGCGCCGAGGGCGATCGTCGAGTAGAACTCGTTCGAGATGTCCTTGATCACGAGGCCGACGGTGGA
>BADC01000356.1 GCA_000333435.1 Corynebacterium-like bacterium B27
CGCGCGGGTCGGCGTCGTGCCGGCGCTGCGGCCCGAACAGCTGGTCGGCCTCGTGCTGCACTGTGGTCTCTACGACCTCCGCGCGATGGCGGGTGCCACCGGCATCATCGGGTGGGGCTTCAAGACCGCGCTGTGGGCCTACGCCGGGCACAAGAACTGGTCCGAGTCTCGGGCCGGCGCCGAGATGTCGACCATCGACGTCGTCACCGCCGCTCTCCCGCCCGTCTTCATCTCGGGCGGCAACGGCGACGGGCTCACGCACATCCAGTCGGTGCCGATGGCCGAACGGATGCGCGCCGCCGGCGCCGACGTCACCACCCTGTTCTGGCCGCCCGATCACGAGCCCGCCCTCCCGCACGAGTACCAGTTCCATCTCGACCTGCCCGAAGCCCGGCGCGCCTTCGCCGAGAGCACGGGCTTCCTCGCCCGCGTCACCGGGGAGCCCGCCTCGACCCTCGCCACACTCCCGCAGGGCCGCACCGAATAGAATCGACCCACACCCCTTCGCGAATCGAAACACGGAGCACCATGTCCGAAATCACCCAGGAGCAGGTCGCGCATCTCGCGAACCTCGCCCGGATCGCCCTGACACCCCAGGAGATCGAAAGCCTGACGAGCGAGCTCGGCTCGATCGTCGACAATGTCGCGAAGGTCTCCGAGGTGGCCACCCCCGAGGTGCCGGCCACCAGTCACCCGATCCCGCTGCAGAACGTCTACCGCGACGACGTGCCGGGCGAGACGCTCACCCCGGAGCAGGCGCTGGCCGGAGCCCCGGACCACGACGGCTCGCGCTTCCGCGTCACCGCGATTCTCGGAGAGGAGCAGTGATGAGCCACCACCACGACCTCATCCGCCTGTCGGCCGCCGCCCTCGCCGAGAAGCTCGGCGCCGGCGAGGTCAGCTCGGTCGAGGCCACCCAGGCGCACCTCGACCGCATCGCCGCCGTCGACGGCGACGTGCACGCCTTCCTCCACACGGCGTCGGAGGCGAGCCTCGCCACCGCGGCCGCGATCGACGCCCGCCGAGCGGCCGGCGAGCAGCTGCATCCGCTGGCCGGCGTGCCGATCGCCATCAAAGACGTCATCGTGACGAACGACATGCCCACCACCAGCGGATCGAAGATCCTCGAGGGCTGGCTCCCGCCCTACGACGCCACCGTGATGGTGAAGCTCCGGGCCGCCGGGCTCGTGCCGATCGGCAAGACCAACATGGACGAGTTCGCGATGGGCTCCTCCACCGAACACTCCGCCTACGGCCCCACCCACAACCCCTGGGACCTCGAGCGCATCCCGGGTGGTTCGGGTGGTGGCAGCGCCGCAGCGGTCGCCGCGTTCGAGGCCCCGCTCGCTCTCGGCTCCGACACGGGCGGTTCCATCCGTCAGCCGGCGCACGTCACGGGCACCGTGGGCGTCAAGCCCACCTACGGCGGCGTCAGCCGCTACGGCGCCATCGCCCTGGCGTCGAGCCTCGACCAGATCGGCCCGGTCAGCCGCAGGGTGCTCGACTCGGCGCTGCTGCACGACGTGATCGGCGGTCACGACCCGCACGACTCCACCTCCCTGACGGATGCGTGGCCCAGCATGGCCGAGGCCGTGCGCCGCGCCGACGTGAACGGTCTCCGCATCGGCGTCATCAAGGAGCTCGACGGCGAGGGCTTCCAGGCCGGGGTGCTCGAGCGCTTCCGCGAGGCGCTCGACCTGCTCGCCGCCGCCGGTGCCGAGATCGTCGACGTGAGCCTGCCGAGCGTGGAGTACGCCATCGCGGCGTACTACCTGATCATGCCGGCCGAGGCCTCCAGCAATCTCGCGAAGTTCGACTCGGTGCGGTTCGGCCTGCGGGTGAACCCGCCGGGCGGCGGCACCGTCGAAGACGTGATGTCGGCCACCCGTGAAGCCGGCTTCGGCGCCGAGGCGAAGCGACGCATCATCCTCGGCACCTACGCGCTCTCCGCCGGCTACTACGACGCCTACTACGGCAGCGCGCAGAAGGTGCGCACCCTCATCCAGCGCGACTTCGCCGCCGCGTTCGAGCAGGCCGACGTGCTCGTCTCGCCCACGGCGCCCACCACGGCGTTCAAGCTCGGCGAGAAGACCGGCGACCCGCTCTCGATGTACCTCAACGACATCGCCACCATCCCCGCCAACCTCGCCGGCATCCCGGGCATCTCGCTGCCCGTCGGCCTGGCGAAGGAGGACGGCCTGCCGGTGGGCATCCAGTTCCTCGCCCCGGCCCGCGAAGACGCCCGTCTCTACGGCGTCGGCGCTGCCCTCGAGGCCCTGCTCGAAGAGCGCTGGGGCCACACCCTGATCAGCCTCGCCCCCGACCTCGCCCCGGGCGAGATGTCGGCGGCCCAGGAAGGAGCCGTCTGATGGCCAAGGCGCAACTGATGGACTTCGACAAGGCGCTCGAGCTCTTCGAGCCGGTGCTCGGCTTCGAGGTGCACGTCGAGCTCAACACCCGCACCAAGATGTTCTCGACCGCTCCGAACTTCTTCGGCGGCGAACCCAACACGAACATCACGCCGGTCGACCTGGGGCTTCCGGGCTCCCTCCCGGTGGTGAACGGGCAGGCGGTGCGCTACAGCATCAGCCTCGGGCTGGCGCTCGGCTGCTCCATCGCGCCGTCGAGCCGCTTCGCGCGCAAGAACTACTTCTACCCCGACCTGGCGAAGAACTACCAGATCTCGCAGTACGACGAGCCGATCGCCTTCGAGGGCTCGGTCGACGTCGAACTCGCCGACGGCCGCACCTTCACGGTGCCGATCGAGCGCGCGCACATGGAGGAGGACGCGGGCAAGCTGACGCACGTCGGCGGCGCGACCGGTCGCATCCAGGGCGCCGAGTACTCCCTCGTCGACTACAACCGCGCCGGAGTGCCGCTCGTCGAGATCGTCACGAAGCCGATCTACGGTGCGGGGGCGGATGCGCCGGAGCTCGCGAAGGCCTACGTCGCGACCATCCGCGACATCGTGGTGGCACTCGGCATCTCCGATGCACGGATGGAGCGCGGCAACCTCCGCTGCGACGCCAACGTGTCCCTGCGCCCGCACGGCCAGGAGAAGCTCGGCACCCGCACCGAGACGAAGAACGTGAACTCGCTGCGTTCGGTGGAGCGGGCGGTGCGCTACGAGATCCAGCGCCAGGCGCAGATCCTCGCCGACGGCGGCACCATCATCCAGGAGACGCGGCACTGGCACGAAGACACCGGCACCACCTCCGCCGGCCGGCCGAAGTCCGACGCCGACGACTACCGCTACTTCCCCGAGCCCGACCTGCTGCCGGTGGTGCCCTCGGCCGAACTGATCGAGGAGCTGCGCGCCGCGCTCCCCGAGCCGCCCGCCGCGCGCCGGCGTCGGCTCAAGCAGGAGTGGGGCTTCACCGACCTCGAGTTCCAGGACGTGCAGAACGCCGGGCTCCTCGTGGAGGTCGCGTCGACCGTCGAGGCCGGGGCGTCGCCGCAGGCGGCGCGCAAATGGTGGTCGGGCGAGATCTCGCGCATCGCCAACGCCCGTGAGGTCGAGGCGTCGTCGCTGGTGGCGCCGGCGGATGTCGCGGCCCTCGTCGCTCTCATCGACAGTGGTGCCCTGAACGACCGCCTGGCCCGCCAGGTGCTCGAGGGCGTCATCGACGGCGAGGGGTCGCCGCAGGAGGTCGTGGATGCGCGGGGCCTCGCCGTGGTCTCCGACGACGGTGCCCTCATCGCCGCCATCGACGAGGCGCTCGCCGCCCAGCCCGACGTGCTCGCCAAGATCAAGGACGGCAAGGTACAGGCCGCCGGCGCCGTGATCGGTGCGGTCATGAAGGCGATGAAGGGTCAGGCCGACGCCGCGCGCGTTCGCGAACTGGTGCTGGAGCGCGCGAGCGCCGAGTAGTGCTGCCGGCGGTGCGGACGCGCCGCCGGCCCCCGAACGGGTGTCGGTGGTCGCTCGTAGAGTGACGGTATGGATGTTCTCGTAGCCCAGGTCATCGTCACGACGATCAGCGTGACCGGCGGTGCGCTCCTGGCCCTCCTGATCGACCGCGCGAAGGGCCGTCGCGTCGAGCTGGTGGCCGAGATCAACGCGTTGCGGCTGCTCACCATCGAGATCGCCTCCCGTCGTGCGTTCTCGCCTGAGCAGAGCGCAGGCGCCCCCACCATCGATCGCGCCGACCCCGACTCCGACCTCAACCGGGTGATGCGCTCGGTGGTGCTGCTGCGCAAGGAGGTGCGCACGGCGCGCCGCGCATTGCGGGGGCAGTCGGCGGCATGGAATCCCCTCAACGACATGGTGGCGGCCTGCAACATCTTCATCGAGAACGTCGACGAGCGCCCGGCATCGATCGTCGTCGAACTCGAGATCCTCCGCAGCGATCTCGATGCACTGCTCGTCGAACTCTGCGCGGTGCACCCGAAAGAACTCGTCTACCGGCCCGCGGGCTCCACCGCCTACCGCCGCCCCTCCGAACTGCGCAGCTGAGCCCGCGTGCTGTGACGGGTGGCAGCCGTCTCAGACCGCGACGCGGTCGTCCCGGCCGGTCAGCGCGAGCAGTCGCGACTGCAGCGGCGCATCCTCCGGCACCGGCACGCTCGGCGCGTACAGCCCGCTCGCCTCGAGGGTGTCACGCTGGGGTTCGAACACCGTCCACACCGCCTCGATCAACTCCGTGTCGAGGCGTTCGTCGGCGCCGATGGCACGGGCGAGATCCCAGGTGTGGATGGTGACGTCGGAGACCTGCTCCTTCAGGTAGTCGATCACGGCGACCGTGTCGTACGACAGATTCACCTCCGCGTCGGGCTCGGCGTCGTGCCACGCGGTCGTCGCCGCCAGCGAGTACAGCCGCCACTCCTGCAGCAGGTCCCCGCCGAGCGGCCGCAGCCGGCCCTTGGCCTGGCGCGTCGTGAGCCCGGAGAGCAGCCACGGCACCCACTGCTGCTCCTCGATCACGTGGCTGACCAGCTGAGCCACGTTCCACTCCGTGTCGGGCGTCGGCGCCGACCAGTCGGTCACGGCCGCGACCCGCGCGGCGAACTCGCGGTGGGCGCGCTCCTGCAGGCGCAGCCAAGCGCTCGCCTCGGGCTTCGGGGTGGGTGCAGCAGTCATGCGGGGCTCCTTCGATCTCTATTGTCAATGACCGCGCCCGGATGCGCATTCCGGCCGTGCGTGCGCCGGGCTCCGGATACGCGGCCAGCGAACACCGATAGGGTCGCCCTGTGCACAATCGACCCGCTCTCATCACCCGGCCCCTCAGCGAGGCTGATGTGGAACGCCTCCTCGAGCTCAACCATGCCGCCGTGCCGGCGGTGAACGACATCGGTGCCGACGAACTCCGCACGCTGCTCGGTCAGTCCCGTGTCGCCGTCGGCGTGACGGATGCGCACGCCGATCCCGCGCATCCGGAGGCCCTGCTCGGATTCGTGCTCGCCCTCCCGCCGGGTGCCGACTACGCGAGCGAGAACTACCGTTGGTTCAGCCAGCGGGGCGACCGCTTCCTCTACGTCGACCGCATCGTGGTGGCCGACGGGCGACGCGGTGCCGGCATCGGGCAGCTGCTCTACGACGCCGTCTTCGAGGCTGCGGCGGCCGACGGCGCCACCGAGGTGGATTGCGAGGTCAACGTCGAACCGCCGAACCCGGGTTCGCTGGTGTTCCACGGCCGGCTCGGCTTCGTCGAGGTGGGCCGTCAGGCCACCAAGGGCGGCTCGGTCGTGGTCGCCCTGCTTGCTCGCCCGGCCGCAATCGGCTGATTGCCAGGAAGGACGGGCCAGGGCCGATCCGCCCCGGGATTCCGCGGATCGCGTCGCTCGATTCTTTTCCGGAAACGCTCGATCACCCCCGAACAGGGCACGCCGCCCAATCCGCCCCGGCGTCCCGCCCCGGACCCCTTGCGCACCGGATGAACCCGGTGAGATCGACAAGACAAGGAGTTCGACCATGAAGAAGACCACCACTCGTGCCGGAATCGTCGGAGCAGCGGGCCTCGGTGCCGCCGCCCTCGTCATCGGCGGCATCGCCGCCCCGGCACTCGCGGCTGACGTCGACGACTCGGGCAACTCGAGTGAGTCGAGCTACAGCGGTTCGCTCGACTCGGCCCTGCAGAACACTCTCGACTTCCTGAACGGCGACTCGTCGGTGGGCAACGGTGTGCTGCTCTCGCCGAGCACCTCGGCCGACGGCACCTCGATCGGCGGCGGCGGACTGCTGAACGCGCCGCTCGTGGAGGGCCCGCTGGTCAGCGACTCGCTGAACGGTGACGCGCTCTCGGGCAACGACGTCGGCTCGGGCAACGACGTGCCCGTCGGCTCAGGCAACGACGTCTCCGCCCCGGTCGGCTCGGGCAACGACGTCTCAGCACCGGTCGATGCCCCCGTCGGTTCGGGCAACGACACCTCCGTCGACGCCCCGGTCGGCTCGGGTAACGACACCTCCGTCGACACCGGCGACGCGGATGTCTCGGGCGGCGACACGACGACCGACATCGGCACCGAGGTCGGCGACGTCGTCGATGACGTCACGAGCGGCATCTCCGACGGCATCGGCGTCGACCTCGGCGGCATCCTGGGCGACTGACCTTCTCCGGAACGCCGAAATCCGCCCTGGGGCATCAGCTCCCAGGGCGGATTTCTGCGGTGTGGGTGCCCGTCTCAGGTGAGGCGGTGCGCCGGCGAGGTCGTCTTGGCGGGGTCGCGTTCGGCGAGGTCGCCGATGATCTCGTCGATGCGCGCCAGCACCTCGGGTGAGAGCGTGACGCCCGACGCCTTGACATTGGAGGAGACCTGCTCCGGCCGCGACGCGCCGATGAGCGCCGACGCCACGTTGTCGTTCGCGAGCACCCACGCGATGGCGAGCTGCGCGAGCGTCAGGTCGAGGTCGGCGGCGACCGGTGCGAGCTGCTGCACGCGCTCGAGCACCTCGTCGCGCATCCAGGTCTTCACCATGTCGGCGCCGCCCTTCTCGTCGGTCGCCCGGCTGCCCGAGGGCGCCGGCTGGCCGGGCAGGTACTTGCCGGTCAGCACCCCCTGGGCGACCGGCGACCACACGATCTGCGAGATGCCGAGCTCGCGCGAGGTGGGCACGATCTCCTCCTCGATCACCCGCCACAGCATGGAGTACTGCGGCTGGTTCGAGATGAGCTGGAAGCCGAGCTCCTTCGAGAGCGCGTGGGCCGCGCGCAGCTGCGACGCGTTCCATTCGCTCACGCCGATGTAGAGCGCCTTGCCCTGCCGCACGATGTCGGCGAAGGCCTGCATCGTCTCTTCGAGCGGGGTCTCGTAGTCGTAGCGGTGCGCCTGGTAGAGGTCGACGTAGTCGGTCTTGAGGCGCCGCAGCGACGCGTTGATCGACTCGCTGATGTGCTTGCGGGAGAGGCCGGTGTCGTTGGGCCCGAGGGGGCCGGTGGGGAAGTAGACCTTCGTGAAGATCTCGAGCGACTCGCGCCGCTGCCCGGCCAGGGCATCGCCGAGCACGGTCTCGGCGGCCGTGTTGGCGTACGCATCCGCTGTGTCGAACGTCGTGATGCCCGCATCGAGGGCGGCCTGCACGCACTGCGCGGCCGTGTCGTTCTCGACCTGCGACCCGTGGGTCAGCCAGTTGCCGTAGGTGATCTCCGAGATCTTGAGTCCGCTGTTACCGAGGTATCGATACTTCATACCCCACAACTTACTCCCGACCGGAGAGCGCCCGAACGGCCTGTCGTGCCGAAAGCGTCGGCAGGTAGGCACGCCCCAGTGCCAGGCCGATCGCGGGCAGGGTGAGCGGGTCGCTGTAGCAGAGGTAGAGCTGCTGGAACGAGGGCTGGAACTTCATCTTGAACCGCAGCAGCGACCGGAACCCGTACACCGGCTCGAGCGTGCGGCTGAGGAAGGGCAGGATGCCCGTGGCCTGCTCCTCGCGCCCGGACCCCGCCACGGCGAGCGGTGCGCCGGAGAGGCTGACGAACGACACACCTTCGTCGCGTGCCCGGAGGATCGTCTGCGCGATCAAGAACTCCATCAAACCGTTCATGCTGTCGGGCCGCCGCCGCATGAAGTCGAGGGTCCAGCCCACCACACGTCCGTCGGTGTAGGTCGGCAGCCAGCTCGTCACCCCCTGCACCCGGTTCGATTCGTCGAGCGCGACCATGAGCCGCACCTCGGGTGCGAGCAGCTCGTCCACCCCACCGAGGGTGAACCCCATCTCCGGCAGGTCCTTCTCCGCCACCCACAACTCCGAGATCTCTTGGATCTGCGCCGTCACGAACGGCCCGAACTCCCCGTACGACCGCCATTCGGCGCGCACGCCCTCCTTCGCCGCGCGGTTGATCGAGGTACGGATGTCCTGCATCTTCTTGCCCTCGAGCGACCACTCGGCCGGGTGCACGATCGTCTCCTCGGCCACCCGCAACGACGACCAGCCGGCCTCGCCCAGGGCGTCGCGCACCGCATCCGTCACCGAGTACAACGCCGGGGTCCACCCGCGGTCGGTGCAGTAGGTCGCGAACGCGAAGGCGGTCGACGGATGCGCGGGCTCGGGCCCCAGCGGGTCCCCGGTGGTGATGGCCACGTTGTTCACCACGCGGTAGGCCACCGCGCCGCCGTCGGGCGCGAACCAGTAGTGGTTGCCGGTCCAGGTCGTCATCCAGGAGAGCGTGCCGCCCGATCCGGCCCGCAGGAGCTCCCGCACCCGCGCCTCGTCGGTGACCGCGCCGGGCGGATGCACGTGCCGCATGCTGAGGAACGCCAGCACGATGAGCGCCCCCCAGAACACGGGCCCCACCCACTGCGAGGCGATGACCGCCACCGGCCCCACCGGGAAGATGTCCTTCGGCTCGAACGACAGGAAGCTCACCGGCACGAAGCGCTCGGGCAGATCGAGCAGCAGGTCGCCGAGCTCGGCCGTCGGGCTGAACTGGCCGCGGGCCGGGTAGACGATCGCGAGGTACAGCAGCGACAGACCCACGAACAGCACCGCGACGAGCCCGAAGAACCGCAGCGTCGACCAGGCGCCGACCTCGGCGGGGAAGAGGCGGAGCGACGCCACGAGAACGATCGCGATCACGAGCGGCACCAGCGCCGACACCGTCTCGAACGGCCGGAAGTCATCGGCGGCCGCGGTCTGGAACGCCGTGTACTCCGAACTCGACAGGAGCGGCAGGAACCCGTAGTAGACGGCGGCGAGGAAGGTCAGCGCGACGTTGATCCAGACCGCGAGCCAGAGTGCCACCCGCCGCCCGCGCTGGATGCCCCACGCCGCCACGAGCAGGGCGACCAGGGGCAGCAGGGTGACCAGCACGGCACCCGGGCCGTCGAGGCGCGACAGCGCGAGGGCGTTCACGCAGTGGCGGGTGTAATCGCCCGTCTGGCAGTGCGCCGCGATGGCGGCGTAGTCGCGCAGCGGGTCGCGGAAGAGCAGCCCGAGCGGGTTGAGCACCCCGGTGCTGGTGGGCGCCGCGATGGTCACCAGCGGTCCGAGCGCGGTCACGGCGACGACCGCGGCGAGCAGGGTGCGCGTCTCGCGGCGGGTGGCCCGGGGGCGGCGCACCACGAGGCGCGTGCGGGCGAGCACCAGACCGAGCAGCAGTCCGACGACCGCCGCGAACAACCGGTACAGGTCGGACGGGTGCCCCGAGTACAGCACGAAGACGAGGATGACGGCGAACCCGACGATCCGCACCCGCCGCTTCAGCAGTGGCCCGGCGAACGCGCTCGCGGCCATCACCACACCGACCACGGCGATGATCGGGTCGACGGTGCGGTGGGTGCGCGTGATCTCGGCCGAGTAGAGGTCGAGCACCACGCCGAGCTCCTCGGCGACGAGCCCGAGCACGATGCCGAGCACGGTCACCGTCACGAACGCGACCACGGTGCGCCAGTGCCCCATCCGGCGCTCGGCCCAGCCGAGGCCGATCACGATGGCGACCGCCACGAACACCAGCACCACCGGGTTCCAGACGAAGAACACCGAGGTGATGGTCGAGACCCAGTCGTGGTTCACGAACACGGTGTCGAACCCGGTCGACACGAATGCATCGATCCCGCCGCGCGCCCGGCCGGGGCGCATCGTCAACCGCACGATGCTCGCGGCGAGCACGAGCCCGAGCACCACCCAGGTGACCGGTATCGAGCGCGCCCGGCGCGCCGCCTCGCGCAGGAGGCGACCGCGCGCATCCGCTGTGCCAGGGGTGGGGGAGAGTGTCATTGCCGCACCTGCTCAGCGTCTCATCGGTTGAGGCCCCAGTGATCGGCGATGAGGCCGAGACCCTGTGCGAAGACGTACGACCAGGTGGTGGCGTCGTGGCCGCTGCCCGGCGCCTCGACGTAGGTGGCCGTCATTCCGGCGGCCTGCGCGTCGTTGTAGAGGGTCTGGATGCCCGGCAGGTAAGCGCTGTCGTCGCTGCCCACCCCGAACACGGCGAACATGTCGCTGTAGGGGGCGTGCGCGGCCATGATCGCGGCGGGGTAGGCCGCCGCGTACTTCGCGGCATCGCCCCCGAAGCCCTTGTCGATGGTGGTCTGCGCGTCGCCGATCTTCGGGAACTCCTCACCGGAGGCGTCGAGGATGGCGCCGAAGAGTTCCGGATGCGCGGCGCCCAGCTGGATGGAGCAGGTGCCCCCTTGCGAGTACCCGCCGATGCCCCAGTAGTGCGGGTTCGGGAGCACGGGGAGGTTGGCCGTGATCCAGGCCGGCACGTCGACCGTGAGGTAGGTGGCGGAGTTGCCGATCGGCGAGTCGACGCACATCGGGTTGACGGTGGGGGCGCTGAGCTGGTCGGGCGACACCACGATCGGCGCGAGACCCTGGTGGGCGGCGGCGTAGGCATCGAGGCTCTGGCGGAGCTTCGCGGTGTTGAGGGGCGCATCCGGGCTTCCGGGCTGGCCCGAGAGCATGATGAGCACGGGCAGCTTCGGCGGGTTCGCGGTGAGCGCGGCCGGCGGGAGGTAGACCACGGCGTTCCGGGCCGGGAACTTCGAGACCGTGGCGGGGATGGCGACCTCGCCCACGGCGCCCTGGGCGGGCAGGTCGGCGGGCGCGGTCCACGTCGCGATGCTGGGCTGCGTGGCCGGGTCGGGCTTCGCGATGGTGGGCAGCACGTCGCCCGCGTAGGCGCTGAGGCCGAGTGCGCTGCGGAGGGTGGGGTACTGGCCGAAGTCGATGTTGATGGTCATGGCGGTGGTGCCGGCGAACAAGATGATCGCGAGCACCGCGGCGATGCGGCGCCGCCAGGTGCCGCGCCAGAACGAGGCGATCGCCACACCGAAGCCGGCGAAGCCGATGGCGATCCAGATTCGCACGGTGAGGGTCAGCTCGGCGCCGAACAGGTCGAGGGTGTCGTTGAGCAGCCAGGTGAGCCCGATACCGACCGCCGCGCCGACGATCGCCGCGAGCAGGGCGGCGACGAACCAGTAGGAGCGCCGCCAGCGTGGGCCGGGGCGCACGACCAGGAGAAGGAGAGCGGCGAGAGCGGCGACCGCGTACACCGCGATGACGAAGGGCCCCGAGAGGAGCCCGACGTCGAGGAGTGCTGTCACAGATGGTTCCTGTCGGCTCGGCGCGCGCGGCCGGCGATGGCCGGGCGTCGATCAGTATTTTCCTACGGACTGGGCGATCTCTGGGAGAACGCCGTTTAGGCTCGGGGTATGGATGCGGAACTGTCGGCTCCCGCGGGCGATCCCGGTCGCGTCGCCGAGCCCAGTCCGCCCATCCTGCACGTCGACATGGACGCGTTCTTCGCCTCGGTGGAGTTGCTGTCGCATCCGGAACTCCGCGGCAAACCGGTCATCGTGGGCGGCCGTTCGGCACGCGCGGTCGTCACCAGCGCGACCTACGAGGCGCGGGCGTTCGGCGTGCACTCGGCGATGCCGGTGGGCGCGGCGCTGCGGCTGTGCCCGAAGGCGATCGTGCTCGAGCCGCACATGCAGCTCTACCGCGACGCGTCCCGCACGGTGATGGCGCTGTTCCGCGAGGTGACGCCGCTGGTCG
>BADC01000355.1 GCA_000333435.1 Corynebacterium-like bacterium B27
CCGCAACGAGGACAACTATTACGACCCCGCGCATCCGCTCATCACCGGCATCGTGAACGACCCCGAGCTCGCCGGCGTCAAGATGATCGCCGAGCCCTGGGATGTGGGGATGGGCGGCTGGCAGACCGGCAACTTCCCGCCCGGATGGTCGGAGTGGAACGACCGCTTCCGCGACCGGATGCGCAAGTTCTGGTTGCGCGACATCAAGTCGATCCGCGAGAACGGCTCGCCGGGCGACGGGGTGGGGATGCTCGCCACCCGCATCGCCGGATCGTCGAACACCTTCTCGCAGCAGCGCGGCCCGCTCGCCTCGATCAACTTCGTGACCGCGCACGACGGATTCACCCTCGCCGATCTCACCGCCTACAACGTGAAGCACAACGTGGGCAACGGCGAGGCCAACCGCGACGGCACCGACAACAACATGTCGTACAACCACGGCATCGAGGGGCCGACCTCGTCGCGCACCATCGAGCAGGCGCGGCGGCGGGCGATGCGCAACCTCATGGGCACGCTGCTGCTCTCGGCGGGGGTGCCGATGATCACGGCCGGCGACGAGTTCGGGCGCTCGCAGAAGGGCAACAACAACGCCTACTGCCACGACTCGGAACTGACCTGGCTCTCGTGGGACCGGCGCACCTGGCAGAAGGACCTCTGGCGCACCACACAGCACCTGCTGCGGATGCGGCGCGAGAACCCGGCGCTGCGCCCGGTTCGCTACGGCGTGTTCGGCGAACGGACGCCGAGCGCGAGCCAGATGGACTGGTACGACGCCGCAGGCGAGTCGATGTCGGTGCCCGACTGGAACTCGCCCGAGAACCGCACGCTGATCTACGTGGCGGCGTCGACGCCCGAGCACGAGGAGTTCAACCGCATCCTCACCGTCATCCACGGGGTGGAGGCGCCGGAGCGGGTCACTCTGCCGGTGCACGACGGGGTGTCGGCGTACGAGCTGCTCTGGGATTCGGCGCAGGACGTTCCGGCCACGCACCACCACGACGAGGTGCTGCCCCGCTTCGCGCCGGGCCAGGTCGTCGACGTTGCGGCCACCTCCATGCAGCTCTACCGCGCGGTGTAGGGGCTCTTCGTACGACGGCCCCGCTCAGAGGTTGAGGGTGGTGAGGACGGCGAGGTGGTCGGAGCCGCCCGCGCTGAGCGTGGTGTTCGAGACGACCTCCATGCCCCGCTGCAGCACGTGATCGGGTCGGGTGACGGGCATCGAGGCGGGCCAGGTGAAGCCGAAGCCGCCGTCGCTCTGGTTCGCTTCGCTCAACTGCGAGGTGAGCCCCGCGATGTTGCGGTCGGCGGAGCCGGCGTTGAAGTCGCCCACCATGAGGATGCGCTCGTTCTCGTCACGCGGGATGTAGTCGGCGAGGTTCGCGAGCATCGTGTCGCGGTCGGCGTGCTCGCCCGGCCGCGCCGATGCCGCGTGGATGACGTAGATGCTCACCAGCCCGGTCGGCGTCTGCAGATCGGCGGCGACCGCGCGCTGCCAGCCGAGCCCGAGGTCGAGCGCCTGCGCGTTCTCGATGGGGTAGACGCTCCACACCCCGACCGTGCCGATGCCGTAGGAGTAGGGGTAGCTCTCGCTGAGCACGCCCTCGACCTGCTCGCGCGCATCCGCATCCATCTCCTGGAGGGCGATGACCTGGGCTCCGGATGCCGCGAGCACCCTCGCCGAGTCGGCCGCCGTTCCCGAGTCGGCTTCGACGTTCTGGCTCGCCACGGTGAGGGTGTCGGCGGATGCGGCGGGCGCGCTCCAGGAGAGCGGGACGATGGCGGGTACGAACATGGCCGACCAGACCAGCGCGGGCACGAGCGCGGCGATCACCGCGCCCTTCGCGCGGCTCACGAAGGCGAGCAGCAGAAGCACGGGGATGGCCAGCCCGAACCAGGGCAGGGCCGATTCGACGACGAGACTGAGGCCGAACAGCTCGGGCACGAGCACGTGCAGACCGAGTCCGGCAGCCAGTCCCAGCGCGAGCACGCACACCAGCAGGGCGAGGCCCGTCCGGGGTCTCGGCCGCCGGCGCGGCGAGGGCTCTCGGGTCTCGCGCGGTGCCTCGAGCAGTGCTGACATCGCACTCATTCTGCACCGATTCGCTGAGCATTCACCTCATCCACAGAGCGGTTCGCGGCCCGCTGCGGTGTCGGAGGTCCACCGTATGCTTGTGGGCATGAAGGTTCTGGCAGCAATGAGCGGCGGGGTCGACTCCGCGGTCGCCGCCGCGCGAGCGGTCGACGCCGGCCACGAGGTGGTCGGCGTGCATCTCGCGCTCAGCCGCATGCCCGGCACTCTCCGCACGGGCAGCCGCGGCTGCTGCACCATCGAAGACTCGATGGATGCGCAGCGGGCCGCCAACAAGATCGGCATCCCCTATTACGTGTGGGATTTCTCGGAGCGCTTCAAGGCCGACGTGGTCGACGACTTCATCGCCGAATACAGCGCCGGCCGCACGCCGAACCCGTGCATGCGCTGCAACGAGCGCATCAAGTTCGCGGCGCTGCTCGAGAAGGCGCTCGACCTCGGGTTCGATGCGGTGTGCACGGGGCACTATGCCACGGTGACGACGGATGCGTCGGGCAACCGTGAGCTCCACCGCGCGGCCGCCTGGGCCAAAGACCAGTCCTATGTGCTCGGCGTGCTGACGGCCGACCAGTTGGCGCACAGCATGTTCCCGCTCGGGGCGACCCCGTCGAAGGCCGAGGTGCGGGCCGAGGCCGCTGCCCGCGGCTTCTCGGTGGCGTCGAAGCCCGACAGCCACGACATCTGCTTCATCCCCGACGGCAACACCAGCGGCTGGCTGGCCGAGAAGGTCGGCACGGCGACCGGGTCGATCGTCGACCGCACCGGCGAGGTCGTCGGCTCGCACGAGGGCGCGCACGCCTTCACGGTGGGGCAGCGCCGGGGCCTCAAGCTCGGCATGCCGGCAGCAGACGGCAAGCCACGCTTCGTGCTCGAGGTGCGGCCGAAAGAGAACACGGTCGTCGTGGGCCCGAAGGAGGCGCTCGACATCGCCGAGATCGCGGGGTCGCGGTTCACGTGGGCCGGGCGAGCGCCGGCCGATCCCTCTGACGACTTCGAGTGCCAGGTGCAGATCCGGGCGCACGCCGACCCGGTCGACGCCGTGGCACGGGTGCGGGCCGATGCGGCGGGTACGCCTGAACTCGTCATCACGCCGGTGACCCCGTTGAACGGTGTGGCACCGGGGCAGACCGCGGTGGTGTACGTGGGCACGCGCGTGCTCGGGCAGTGCACCATCGACCGCACGGTGAGTGCTGACAATCCTGTGCCGGTGGGCGCGTGATGGCCCGCACGAACGAGGCGCAGGCGGCCGAGGCTCGAACCGCTGACAAGGGGGCGCTGCCCGAAGAGACGCCCGTCGACCTCGAGGCAGCCAAGGTCGAAGCCGAGCGGCTGACCACGCGCATCCTGGAACTGCGCGACGAGTACTACGAGCGCAACGCGTCGACCGTCTCCGACAAGGAGTACGACCTCATGGTGCGCCGGCTCGACGAGCTGGAGCGCGCACATCCGGAGCTGCGTTCGCAGGACAGCCCCACCCAGACGGTGGGCGGTCGCGCGGTCACCACCATGTTCACGCCCGTCACGCACGCCGAGCGCATGCTGAGCCTCGACAACGTGTTCAGCGAAGAAGAGCTCGACGAGTGGGCCGCGAAGGTGGAACGCGACGCGGGGCGGGCGACCGTGCGGTACCTCAGTGAACTCAAGATCGACGGGCTGGCCATCAACCTCCGGTATGAGAACGGTGTGCTGGTCACGGCGGCGACGCGTGGCGACGGTGTGGTGGGCGAAGACGTCACCGAGAACGTGCTGCAGATCCGCTCGATTCCGGCGCGGCTGGCTGGGTCGGGTCATCCACCCCTGGTCGAGGTGCGCGGTGAGATCTTCTTTCCGGTGGCGGCGTTCGACGAGTTGAACGCCGGGCAGGAGGCCGCGGGGGAGCGCGTGTTCGCCAACCCGCGCAACGCGGCCGCCGGCTCGCTGCGGCAGAAGTCCGAGGGCAAGAACGAGAAGCAACTGGCGCTGGTGCACGCCCGGCTCAGCCGGCTGCAGATGCTCGTGCACGGCATCGGTGCCTGGCCGAACCCGCCGGTGGCGGCGCAGAGCGAGGTGTACGAGCTGCTGAAGGGGTGGGGTCTGCCCACCTCCACCCACTACCGGGTGTTCGACACGATCGACGAGGTGGCGGAGTTCATCCGCTACTACGGCGTGCACCGCGCAGCGGTGGAGCACCAGATCGACGGCATCGTGGTGAAGGTCGACGACCTGGCGCTGCACGAAGAGCTGGGTGCGACGAGCCGCGCTCCCCGGTGGGCCACCGCCTACAAGTACCCGCCCGAAGAGGTGAACACGAAGCTGCTCGACATCGTGGTGAGCGTCGGGCGCACCGGTCGGGCTACGCCGTTCGCGGTGATGGAGAAGGTGGAAGTCGCCGGGTCGGAGGTGCGGCAGGCGACCCTGCACAACCAAGACGTGGTGAAGGCCAAGGGTGTGCTGATCGGCGACACCGTGGTGCTGCGCAAGGCCGGCGACGTCATTCCCGAGGTGCTCGGCCCGGTGGTGGAGCTGCGCGACGGCACCGAGCGCGAGTTCGTGATGCCGGAGTTCTGCCCTGAGTGCGGTACGAAGCTCGCCCCCGCCAAAGAGGGCGACATCGATCTGCGGTGCCCCAACGCACGCAGCTGCCCGGCGCAGGTGCGCGGGCGGGTGGAGCACGTCGGTTCCCGCGGGGCGCTCGACATCGAGGTGCTCGGCGAGGTCAGCGCGTCGGCGCTGACGCAGCCGCTCGAGCCGGCGGAGCCGCCCCTCGTCACCGAGGCCGGCCTGTTCTCGCTGACGATGCGCGATCTGTTCCCCATCCGGGTGATCGTGCGCGACTCCGAGACCGGCATGCCGAAGCTCGACAAAGACGGCTCGTCGCCGAAGGTGGTGGCGCCGTTCCGGCGGCAGCGCAAGAAGACCGATCCGCCGTTCGATCCGGCCGCGCCGCCCGAGGAATTCGACGGCGACGCCGATTACATCGCGTCGTCCAACGCCATCAAGCTGCTCGACGAGATCGAGAAGGCGAAGACCAAGCCCCTGTGGCGCATCCTGGTGTCGCTCAGCATCCGGCACGTGGGGCCGGTTGCGGCGCGGGCGCTGGCCGACTACTTCGGGTCGCTCGACGCGATTCGCGCCGCGTCGCGCGAGGAGCTGGCGGCCGTCGACGGGGTGGGTGGCATCATCGCCGACGCCCTGATCGACTGGTTCGCGGTCGACTGGCACGTCGAGATCATCGACCGGTGGGCGGCGGCCGGGGTGCAGTTCGCCACCCCCGGGCATCCGGGTCCCGGGGCCGCGGGCGGCTCGGGCGGAGTGCTGGAAGGGATCACGGTCGTCGCGACCGGGTCGCTCGAGGGCTTCACCCCGGGAGGCGCGCTGGAAGCGATCATCCAGGCGGGCGGCAAGGCGGCGTCAAGCGTGAGCAAGAAGACCGACTTCGTCGCGGCGGGTCCGGGCGCCGGTTCAAGCTCGGCAAGGCCGAGGCGCTCGGCCTCCGCATCATCGATGCCGCGGAGTTCGCCCTGCTGGTGACCCAGGGTCCCGCCGCACTCGGCCCCGCCCCCGGCTCCGACGAGACGCCTCCCGACGCCGGCGACGACGCGGCGAGGCGCGACGATGACCCTGCCGGCAGCAGCGACAGCGCAGCCGGCGACGGCGATCGCGCGGAATGAACCGACGCGTGACCCCGCCACACGGTCGGCCGCTGAGCCACGATTGCCATCGCGCGCCGGTTACAGCCGCGGTCGGTCGTGAGTCGCCCACGGCCGCGGGTGGTCGTGGCGCGATGACTCACGAGCCCGGAACGCCGGCTGTCGCGGTCGGACCCGTGGCGGTGCCCGATGCCGTGCTGGGGACCGATGATCGGGGCGATCGATGGTGAGGCGCGGCAGGGGCGTCGCGGTCGCCATCGCCATCGCCCTCGCGCTCGGTGCGATCATCGCCGTACTGCGGGCGACCCCGTGGCCTTCGGCCCTGGTCATCCGGCGCGTGTTCGAGAAGGGTGCGCGTGACACCCTCGCCGAGATGGCGCCGCACGTGCCCGACGCCGACTTCGTGGTGCACCGCGACATCCCCTACGGGGGAGCCGGCTTCGCGCCCACGCTCGACGTCTTCTCGGTCGCCGCGGAGACACCCGGCACGCGCACCGACGCGCGGCCCGCGGTGGTGTGGGTGCACGGCGGTGCCTGGATCTCCGGCAGCAAGATCGACGTCGAGCCCTACCTCGAGCTGCTTGCCGCCGAGGGGTACGTCGGCGTCGGCCTCG
>BADC01000354.1 GCA_000333435.1 Corynebacterium-like bacterium B27
AGCCGACGCGCCCCGCGACGTCCTGAGTGCCGGAGCGCACCCGCTGCTGGTGCCCGCCGTGGATGAGCGGCTCCACCGCACTCCGCCGCGCGAGCAGCAGCGCACCGATGCCCACCGGGCCGCCGATCTTGTGCGCCGAGACGCTCAGCGCATCCGCCCCGATCGTGTCGAAGTCGATGGGCAGGTACCCGTAGGCGGCGACGGCGTCGACGTGCACGGGCACACCGGCGGCGCGCGCCACCGCGACGAGCGCCGCGACATCGTTCACCGTGCCCACCTCGTTGTTCGCCCAGATGAGCGACACCAGGGCGACAGATGCGCCGTGCACGTCGAGCGCCGACGCCAACACCGCGGGTGACAGCCGCCCCACCGCATCCACCGGCAGCACCACCGCCTCCGCGCCCTCGTGCCGCACGAGCCACTCCACGGCGTCGACCGTCGCGTGGTGCTCCCCACCCGGCACGAGCACGACCGGCCGTGACGGCGACGACGCGGCGCCTGCATCCTGCCGCGCCCAGTACAGGCCCTTCACACCCAGGTTGATCGACTCGGTGCCGCCCGAGGTGAAGATCACCTCGACGGGCTCGGCGCCGAGCGACGCCGCGACGACCTCGCGGGACTCCTCGAGCATCCGCTTCGCCTGCTGCCCCTGCGTGTGGATGGAGGAGGGGTTGCCCACCACGCCGAGCGCCGCCACGTAGGCGTCGCGGGCCGCCGGCAGCATGGGCGTGGTGGCGGCGTGGTCGAGGTAGACGGGCATGGTCCTTCAACGATTTCGGTGGAGTGATCGGTCACAACTACTGTATGTCTCATGACTGCGGCCGATCCGTTCGCTCGGATGGGCGTTCGTCAGACTTCTCACGGGGGCGAGATCCGCGTGTGGTCGGCGAACGCCACGAGCATCGACCTCTGCTTGTACGACGACAAAGATCCGAACTGGATCGTCAAGACCGTTCCGCTCACGCCCGACCCGGCCACGAACGTGTGGACCGGCCGCACCCGCAGCCTCACGCCCGGCCGCCGTTACACGCTGCGGGCCGACGGCCCGGTGGGCCCGGATGCCCCCATGAACGCCTTCGACCCCGAGCTGCCCCTGCTCGATCCCTATGCCCGCGGGCTCGTGCGCTCCGGTCGCGAGCAGTGGCGGAGCGTGGTGATCGACGGTGAGTTCAACTGGAACGGCGTCACGAAGCCGAACACGCCCCTCGACCACACCGTGATCTACGAGGCGCACGTGAAGGGGCTCTCGAAGCTCAACAACCGCATCCCCGAGCACCTCCGGGGCACCTATGCCGGGCTCGCGCACGAGACGAGCATCGGCTACCTCAAGAGTCTCGGCGTCACCGCCGTCGAGCTGCTGCCGGTGCACGCCTTCGTCTCCGAGCAGCGGCTGCAGAAGCAGGGGCTCACGAACTACTGGGGGTACAACACCCTCGGCTTCTTCGCGCCGCACAACCTCTACGCCTCGCGCGCCGCCCAGGCCGAGGGCCCCGAGGCGGTACTGCGCGAGTTCAAGGGCATGGTGAAACTGCTGCACGAGGCGGGGCTCGAGGTCATCCTCGACGTGGTCTACAACCACACCGCCCGAGGAGGGGCGCGGCGGCCCGACGACGAGCTTCCGCGGGCTCGACAACGCGAGCTACTACCGGCAGACCACCCGCGGCGACT
>BADC01000353.1 GCA_000333435.1 Corynebacterium-like bacterium B27
CAACGTCGTGCTCTGGATGCAGCCCGACGGTCTGCTCAACCCGAGCGCCGAGCCCGTCGAGCTGCCCGACCCGAGCGACTCGGCCGAGAGCTACTGGCTGGCGCGCTCGCTGTGGGCGTTCGGGGAGGGCTATGCGGCGTTCCGCGACGCCGATCCGGCGTTCGCGTCGTTCCTGCAGGAGCGGCTGCGACTCGGGGTCGGCGCCGTCGACCGGGAGGTCCTCGACGCCTACGGCAGCTACGCGGTCGCCGACGGCGTGCAGGTTCCGGCTTGGCTGATCGTCGACGGCGCGGATGCGACGGCCGAGGCCGTGCTCGGACTCGCGGCCTACACCGCCGCCGCGCCCGACGACGCGGGAACGCGGGACAGGGAAACCCGTGCGACATAGGCGTTCACCGCCTGCGCGCCGTTGCCGGGCGCGAAGGCGAGATCGCCGGCCGGAGACGGGGCGGATGGCCTGCCCGATCCGGCAGCCTGACCGCGCG
>BADC01000352.1 GCA_000333435.1 Corynebacterium-like bacterium B27
CTCGGTCGACGGGCCGATGAGCGAGGCGCTGCCGGATGCGGCGACCGACCACAAGGGTCGCTCAGCTGCGCCCGGTCGTTGATCCCGGCCACGAGCCAGGGCTCGCTCACCGGCACGGCGGCCACGTCGGAGCCGGCCCGGCGCAGCAGGCCGATCACGTCGGTGAGGTACTTCTCGCCCTGCGCGTTGGCGGTGGTGACCTGCGCCAGCTGGTCACGCAACTGCGCGAGCCCGAACACG
>BADC01000351.1 GCA_000333435.1 Corynebacterium-like bacterium B27
TCCCGCGCAGCTGCCGGGGTCGGCTCGCTCGCGATCGTCTCGCCGCCGCAGCAGGAGTTTGGCGGCTCCATCCACCCCACCATCCTTGGGGCCGCCGGGACTCCTCGGGCGTCGACGAGGGTGTACGCCATCGGCGGTGCGGGAGCGATCGGTGCGCTCGCCTACGGTGTCGAAGAGATCGGCCTCGACCCGGTGGAGGTCATCACAGGTCCGGGCAACGTGTTCGTCGCGGCGGCGAAGCGGCTGGTGCGCGGCGTCGTGGGCATCGACTCCGAGGCCGGCCCCACCGAGATCCTCGTCATCGCCGACGGCAGCGCCGACCCCGCCTTCGTGGCGGCCGACCTGGTGAGCCAGGCCGAGCACGACGAGCTGGCCGCCGCCGTGCTGGTCACGGACTCGCCGGAGCTGGCCGAAGCCGTGCGCACCGTGCTCGAGCGCGTCGCCGCCGACACGAAGCACGCGGCGCGGGTCGCTGTGGCGCTCGACGGCCCGCAGTCGGCGATCGTGCTGGTCGACTCCCTCGCCGATGCGGCGGCGGTCAGCAATGTCTACGGCCCCGAGCACCTCGAGATCCAGACGGCCGATCCGGATGCGACGCTGGCCCTCATCCACAACGCCGGCGCCATCTTCGTCGGCGCCTATTCGCCGGTCAGCCTCGGCGACTACCTCGCCGGGTCCAACCACGTGCTGCCGACGGGGGGCCAGTCCCGGTTCTCCTCCGGCCTCGGCGCCTACACCTTCCTGCGGCCCCAGCAGGTCATCCGCTACGACCGGGCGGCCCTCGAAGCAGTGGCCTCCCGCATCGTGGCCCTCTCCACCGCCGAGAACCTCCCGGCCCACGGCGAGGCCGTCACGGCTCGCTTCGACCGCTAGCCGGCCAGCGCGCGGTGCACCGACGCCACCGCGCTCGAGCCCTCGCCGACCGCGGCGGCCACGCGCTTCATCGAGCCGCGGCGCACGTCGCCCGCGGCGAAGACGCGCGGAACCGAGGTCTCGAACGGCAGCGGTTCGCGGCCGAGGTTCTGCCAGGCGAGAGCCTGCGCGGCCAGGTCCGTTCCGGTGCGCACGAAGCCGTCGGCGTCGCAGTCGAGGCCGGTCAGCCAGCCGGTCGCCGGGTCGGCGCCGATGAAGCAGAACAGTCCGCGCGCGTCGACGTCGCCCGCGCTGTCGATGCGCACCCGCTCGAGCATGTCGCCGCCGTCGAGGCCCACCACGCGGGACCCCGTGTGCACCTCGATGCGCGGATCCTCCAGCAGCCGGTCGACGAGGTAGGCCGACATGCGGCTGCCGAGGTCGGAGCCGCGCACGACGAGCCTCACCGGGCATCCGTTCGCCGCCAGGTACAGCGCGGCCTGGCCGGCCGAGTTGGCGCCGCCGACCACGACGACGGGGGAGCCGCTCACCTGCTTGAGCTCGAGCTGCGTCGCGGCGTAGAAGATGCTGCCCGCGCGCTCGAACTCGGCCCAACGGTCGAGATCGAGTGTGCGGTACGCGGCGCCGGCGGTGACGATCGCCGAGCGCGCGTGGATGACCGCGCCGTCGACCAGGGTCACCTCGAGGAGGTCGCCCGCGCTCGACAGGCTCTGCGCCTCGCACGGAGCGTAGACGCGCACGCCGAACTTGAGGGCCTGGAGGCAGGCCTGCCCGATCAGGTCGCGGCCGCTGACCCCGAAGGGGAAGCCGAGGAAGTTCTCGATGCGCGAGGTCGCCGCCGCCTGACCGCCCGGCGCGATCGCGTCGACGAGCACCGTGTCCAGCCCCTCGGATGCGCCGTAGATGGCCGCGGCAAGGCCCGCCGGCCCTCCGCCGACCACCACCAGATCGGCGACCTCGTCGTCCTGTGCGTGGTAACTGAGCCCAAGGCGCTCCGACACCAGGCCGGGCGTCGCCCGCACGATCGGCTCGCCCTGGATGAAGGCCACCGGCAGCTGGTCGGCGGTGATGTCGTGGCCGGTGAGCGCCCCGAGCTCGCCGGGCGGGAGCTCGGCGGCCACGTGCACGAGGTCGAGCCGCTCGGCGAAACGCCGGAGCGCTCGGAAGTCGCGGTCCGACCCGACGCCCACGAACTTCAGCGTGAGCGCGGCCGGTCCGGCGCGCAGGCTCTCGCGCCGCGCCCACAGGGCGTGCAGCACCAGGTCGCCGAGCTCGTCGTCGTCGGCCATCAGCCGCCGGAGCTCGGTGCGCGACACCCGGAGGATGCGCCCCGCCTCGCTCCCGCGGGCGGAGAGGAAGGCGCCCTGCCCGTTGAGGAGGCCCAGCTCACCCACGAACGACCTCGGCCCCATCCGGGCGATGACCGTCTCATCGACCCAGCCGAGCGAGTCGCGCACGACCTCGACCTGACCCGACTCGACCAGGATGAGGTCGTAATCGCGATCGCCGGAGCGGAAGAGGTATTCGCCCACGCCGAAGCGCTCATCCGTGCCGAACGCGCACATGCGTTCCCACTGGGCGTCGGTGAGCACCGGTTGCTGCTGGGCGTCGAGCTCGTCGTGTTCCATCGACTTCATGCTAACGCCCGGCCTGTACGATTGGAGGGCCATGTTCTGCCCCTACTGCCGCTACCCCGACTCGAGGGTCGTCGACTCGCGCACCACCGACGACGGCCTCGCCATCCGCCGGCGCCGTCAGTGCCCCGACTGCGGCCGGCGCTTCAGCACCACCGAGACCGCGTCGCTCAGCGTCATCAAGCGCTCCGGTGTGGTCGAGCCGTTCAGCCGCGAGAAGATCGTGTCGGGCGTGCGCAAGGCCTGCCAGGGCCGGCCGGTCACCGACAGCGACCTCGCGGTGCTCGCCCAGCGGGTGGAGGAGACGGTGCGGCTCTCCGGCGCGGCGCAGATCGAAGCGAACGACATCGGTCTGGCCATCCTGCAGCCACTGCGCGAACTCGACGAGGTGGCGTACCTCCGGTTCGCGAGCGTCTACCAGGGCTTCGACTCGCTCGACGACTTCGAGGCGGCGATCACGCTGCTGCGGGTGGAGCACGACCAGGCCGCGGACGGGCAGGCGAGGGCCGCGTCGCCCGGCGCAGCCGGTTCCACCGAGTAGAACCGGATGTACGAACTGCTCTTCCGGCACGTGTTGTCGAAGATGGATCCGGAGCGGGCGCACCACCTGGCCTTCGACGTCATCCGGGCCATCCCGGCGCTGCGGCTCGACGGCGTGGTCGCCCGGTTCACGAAGAGTCCCGTCGATCTCTCGGTGCACGCGCTCGGGCTGCGCTTCCCGACGCCGTTCGGTGTCGCGGCCGGATTCGACAAAGACGGCAAGGCGGTGCGCGGGCTCGGCGCACTCGGCTTCGGGCACGTCGAGGTGGGCACGATCACCGCGCGCCCGCAGCCCGGCAACCCGCGACCGCGACTGTTCCGCCTCATTCCCGACCGCGCGGTCATCAACCGCATGGGCTTCAACAACGCGGGCGCCGCGGCGGCCTCGCTGCGGCTCGCCCGGGTGCGCTCGCTCACGCATCCGCGGCCCGTCATCGGGGTGAACATCGGCAAGAGCAGGGTCGTCGAGGTCGATGACGCCATCGACGACTACCGGCAGAGCGCTCGCGCCCTCGCCCCGATGGCCGACTATCTCGTGGTGAACGTCAGCTCACCGAACACCCCCGGGCTGCGCGGACTGCAAGAGCTCGAGAAGCTGGCCCCCTTGCTCGAGGCGGTGAAGGCGGAGGCGGGGTCGACCCCGCTGCTGGTGAAGATCGCCCCCGACCTCACCGACGAGGAGGTGGTCGCGATCTCGCGGCTCGCGACCTCGCTCGGCCTCGACGGCATCATCGCCACCAACACCACGATCTCGCGCGAGGGACTGAAGACGGATGCGGCGGTCGTCGAGGCCGCCGGCGCCGGGGGACTCTCGGGAGCGCCGTTGGTGGCGCGGTCGCTCGAGGTGCTGAAGATCATCCGCTC
>BADC01000350.1 GCA_000333435.1 Corynebacterium-like bacterium B27
GGCCAAGCAGGCGCTGAAGGACTCCGGCCGTGTGCTCGGCTTCCCGTTCAGCATGGGCGAGAAGCTCACCAAGGCGATGCCGCCGCCCATCATGGGCAAGGACATCCCGCTCTCCGGCATCTTCGACAAGGCGCACCCGCGCTACAAAGAGGCCGTCGACATCCGCACCGTCATCGAGTCCGACCCCGAGGCGCGCACCGTCTTCGACACGGCGCTCGGCATCGAGAACCTGAAGCGCCAGTGGGGCGTGCACGCCGCCGGCGTCATCATGTCGAGCGACCCGCTGATCGACATCATCCCGATCATGAAGCGGGAGCAGGACGGCCAGATCGTCACCCAGTTCGACTACCCGGCGGCCGAGTCGCTCGGCCTCATCAAGATGGACTTCCTGGGGCTCCGCAACCTCACCATCATCGACGACGCGCTCGACAACATCCAGGCCAACCGCGGTCACCGGCCGGTGCTCGAAGACCTCGCGCTCGACGACAAGGCCGCGTACGAGTTGCTCGCCCGCGGCGACACCCTCGGTGTCTTCCAGCTCGACGGCGGCCCGATGCGCGGGCTCCTGCGCCTGATGAAGCCCGACAACTTCGAGGACATCTCGGCGGTGCTAGCGCTCTACCGGCCGGGCCCCATGGGTGCCGACTCGCACACCAACTACGCCCTGCGTAAGAACGGGCTGCAGCCCATCACGCCCATCCACCCGGAGCTCGAAGAGCCGCTGCGGGAGGTGCTCGGCGGCACCTACGGCCTGATCGTGTATCAGGAGCAGGTGATGTCGNATCGCCAGAAGCTCGCCGGCTTCACGCTCGCCCAGCCGACCTCTTGCGTCGCGCCATGGGCAAGAAGAAGAAGTCCGAGCTCGACAAGCAGTACGAGGGCTTCTCGAAGGGCATGCACGACAACGGCTACTCCGAGGCCGCGGTGAAGACCCTGTGGGACATCCTGTTGCCCTTCTCCGACTACGCCTTCAACAAGGCGCACTCGGCGGCCTACGGCGTGGTCTCGTACTGGACCGCGTACCTCAAGGCGCACTTCCCCGCCGAGTACATGGCGGCGCTGCTCACGAGCGTCGGCGATTCGAAAGACAAGATGGCGATGTACCTCAGCGAGTGCCGTCGCATGGGCATCAAGGTTCTGCCGCCGGATGTGAACGAGTCGATCGGGTTCTTCACCGCCGTCGGTGCCGACATCCGCTTCGGTCTCGGCGCCGTGCGCAACGTGGGTATGAACGTGGTGGAGCTCATCCGCTCGGCCCGTGAAGAGAAAGGCGCGTTCACCTCGTTCGGCGACTTCCTCAAGAAGATCCCGCTGCAGGCCACGAACAAGCGCACCATCGAATCGCTGATCAAGGCGGGCGCCTTCGACTCGCTCGGCTCGACCCGGCGGGCGCTGATCGAGGTTCACGAGGCGATGATCGACAATGCGGTGTCGGAGAAGCGCAACGAGGCCAACGGCCAGGTGGGCTTCGACTTCGATTCACTGTGGGATGCGCCCGAGGAGGTGCACGAGATCCCGCCGCGGCCGGAGTGGGCCAAGCGCGACAAGCTCGCCTTCGAGCGCGACATGTTGGGGCTGTACGTCTCCGACCATCCGCTCGCGGGGCTCGAGATCGAGCTCGCCAAGCACGCGTCGACGAGCATCCTGGACCTGCTGGAATCGGATCACGTCAACGACGGCGATCAGGTGACCGTCGCCGGCCTCATCACGAGCGTTCAGCACCGCACCGCGAAGAACTCGGGCAACCAGTACGGCATGATCACGGTCGAGGACTTCGCCGGCGAGATCACGGCCATGTTCATGGGCAAGACCTACCAGGAGTTCGGCCCGGCGCTCACCAACGACGCCATCGTGGTGGTGCGCGGGCGGGTGTCGCTGCGCGACGACGGCATGAACCTGCACGCGTTCAGCATGTTCCAGCCGAACCTCGGCACCGCGGGGTCGAGCGGGCCCATCCACATCTCGCTCGCCGAGACACGGGCCACGACCGACACGGTGCAAGCGCTGAACGACGTGCTGATCAGGCACTCGGGCGACACGGAGGTGCGGCTCAAGCTCATCAAGAACGACAACGTCAGGGTGTTCGAGGTGCCGTTCCAGGTCTCGGTCACCGCCGACCTGTTCGGCGAGCTCAAGTCGCTCCTCGGCCCGAACTGCCTGGCCTGACGTGGGCGCGGTGAGCCAGTATCACCTGACCTGATTCCGTCCGGTCATCCTGGTGACGGCCGGTGGGCGCATCCTCGCCGTGCTCGCCTTCGGCGCCTTCGGGTCCGCGATCGCACTCAGCGCAGGGCTGTAGCCGACCCCGGGTCGGCGAAGGCGGCCGTTCGGTCGATGCGGCCGCGCACGGCGATGATCGCCACGATCGCGAACAGCATCACCGCGTAGTTCGCCAGCCCGGCGATCGGTGCCAGCGGGCCCGGATGCATGGCGGCGCTCGTCGCATCCACCCCGCCGGTCATCAGGAACAGGCTCGGGTCGGTGGAGGCGTGGAGCAGGATCGGCCAGATCAGGTTGCCCGTCACCCGCAGCGCCACGTACATCGTGATGCCGAAGGCGAAGGTGTAGACCACGGTGAACGCCACCACGAGCGGGCTGCTTCCGGCGGCGAGGTTGCCGGAGTGCAGCGCCGCGAACAACAGCGACGACAGCAGCATCACCGACCGCTCACCGTAGCCGGCGCGGCGTAGCAGGTTCACTGCGAACCCGCGGGTCAGCACCTCCTCGGCGAAGCCCACGCAGAGCCCGGTGAACAGCACCGCGATCACGGCTCCGGCGTCCCACGCGCTGTAGTCTGCGCTCGCGAACCGGAGGGCGTTGAAGACGATGACGACCGCCACGCCGATCCACATCCACCACGACCCGCGGATCGGCTGCCGGCCGAACAGCTCCTTCAACCAGCCCAGCGACACGGCGAAGATCACCAGGAGGACCCCGCCGACCAGGATCGGCGCGGCCAACCCCACGAACACGCTCAGCGCGTTCGCGAACAGGTTCTGCTTGTCGACGAGGTGGCCGAAGAGCGCGTTGATGGCCAGGCCGGCGAGCTGGTAGAGCCCCCAGTAGACGGCGACGACCAGCAGCGCCTTCCACCAGCCACCCCGGTTCCAGAACCGGTGCCACCCCGATTGTTGCGCGCGCTCGTCCATCCGTCCCCCTTCGCTCGACGAGTCTAGGGGGAGCTGCCGTCACTCCACGAGCGACTGCGTGCCGAGCACGATCGCGAGGGCGAGCCGGTCCGCATCGGCCGTTCCGGGCTCCGCGGTGTAGATCAGGATGCGCAGGTCGTCGCCCGCGACCACGAGCGTGTCGCAGTCGAGCCGGATGCGCCCGACCGCCGGATGCTCGACCACCTTCTCGCGACCGGGCTCCCGCGCGGGGTCGAGCCCCGGGTCGTCCCACAGCGTGGCGAAGCGCGGGCTCGCCGCTCGCAGCTCCCGCACCAATCGCGCGAGCGAACGGTCGGCCGGGTAGCGCGCGGCCGTGAGGCGCAGCTGCGCGACCTGGGCGGCGTGGAAGTCGTCGCGTTCGGCATCCGTCATCACGACCCGGGTGCCCGTGCCGACGAGGTTGCGCCACACGGCGTTGCGCTCGAGCCCCTGTGCCGCGCGGTCGACCCCCATGAGCGCGGCGTACGGCGGGTTGGCGTCGATCAGGGTGAGGGTCGCGTCGAACACGGCGACGGGTGTGTTCGCGAAGCGGTCGAGCAGCCGTTGCACGCTCGGCGGGATGCGCCGTGGAACCACGTCGCGCCCGGGCGCCGCGTGCCCGGCGAGCTCGAACAGCAGTTCCCGCTCCGCGTCGCCGAGTCGGAGCGCGCGAGCGAGCGCCTCGACCACCTGCGCCGACGGAGAGGTGGCGCGCCCCTGCTCGAGGCGGGTGAGGTAGTCGGCCGAGATCCCGGCCAGCGACGCGAGCTCTTCGCGACGGAGACCGGATGCGCGACGCCGGCCCCCGGTCGGCAGGCCCACCGCACCCGGTGGCACCCGGTCGCGCCAGCGGCGCACCGCGCGACCGAACTCCGACGACTCCATCGTCCCAGTCTGCTCGCGTCGGAGGCGTTTGTCCTGGGTCCGGCAGTCCTACGACAACGGGACTGCTGGCAGGGCGCGGTGGGCCGGAGCAGAGTTCAGTGCGTCACGACATCCCCGTCACAACCAGGAAGAGCGCCATGTCCACCCCCACCCTCTCGTCCGTTCCCACCCCGCCCTCCTCGACCCGCGTGCTCGTCACCGGCGGCTCCGGTTTCATCGCCGGTCACACCATCGTCCAGCTGCTGGCCGCGGGCCACCGCGTTCGCACCACCGTGCGCGACCTCGCCCGCGAGCACGGTGTGCGCGACGTGCTGGCCGCCGCCGGTGCCGCCTCCGCGCACGATCGCGTGGCGCTCGAGTTCACCGCGGCCGACCTGCTCGACGACGCGGGCTGGGCGGCTGCACTCGACGGCGTCGACGCCGTGCTGCACGTGGCCTCGCCGGTGCACCCCGGTCACGTCGAGGACGAGCAGGAGCTGATCGTGCCGGCGCGCGACGGCGCGCTCCGGGTGCTGCGGGCGGCTCGCGCCGCCGGGGTGCGGCGGGTCGTGCTCACCTCGGCCTTCCACGCGGTGGGGTGGGGGCATCCGCACGACGAGCACGTGTTCACCGAGTCGGACTGGACCGTCCTCGACGGCCCCGGCGTCGACGCCTACGGGAAGAGCAAGACCCTCGCCGAACGGGCGGCGTGGGAGTTCGCCGCCGGGTCCGGTGACGGATTCGAGCTCGTCACGGTGCTCCCGGTCGCGGTGATGGGCCCGGTGATGGGCACCGAGGTCTCGGGTGCGAACCGCATCGTGCAACGGATGCTCGCGGGCGGCATGCCGGCGTTCCTCGACCTCTGGTTCCCGATCGTCGACGTGCGGGATGTTGCCCGTGGGCATCTGCTCGCCCTCAGCACTCCCGCTGCGGCCGGGCAGCGCTTTCTTCTGGCGGGCGACCCGGCGCTGCCGATGGCGGAGGTCGGAGCGGTGTTGCGTGAGCGGCTCGGGAGCGCCGCCGCCCGTGTGCCCACGCAGACGGTGCCGAACGAGGTGGTGCGAGCGAATGCCGCGTCCTCGCCCGAGTTCGCCGCCGTGCTGCCCGACCTCGGCTACGCCCGCCGCGTCTCGGGGGAGCACGCCCGCCAGTGCTCGGCTGGTCGGCCCGGCCCGCCGCCGAGGCGATCGCGGCGGGCCGGGAGTCCCTCGTCGCCGCCGGCTTGGCCGGGCCTGAC
>BADC01000349.1 GCA_000333435.1 Corynebacterium-like bacterium B27
CCTGGTGATGGATGCGTACGTGCCGAAGATCCCGCCGGGCGGCACCCCGATCCCGCCGCCCGCGACGCCGAAGACGGCGACCATCACCGTGAGCGCAGAGTCGTTCACCACCGGGGGCGACACCCAGAGCGAGACGACGAACGACTGCGGCGAGCCCAAGCGCACCGGCGTCTGGACGAGCCGCACGACCGCGTCGTTCGTGGTGCAGGCGACCGGATTCGCGCGGCCGGCCGTCACCTGGACGGTGGGTGGCGTCGCCGTCGCAGCCGATGCGACTTCGGTCGAGATCAGCTCCGACGGCGCGAGCTACCGCGTCGGGTGCCGCATCATGCCCGGCGGGCGCGCTCTGGAGCTCGCCTCCGAGTCCGGCGAGACCTACCGCGCGAGCGTCGAGGCGACGGTGACGGATGCCGACGGCTCGGCGATCACGGCCACCGACGCCTTCGACGTGGCGGGCACGTACTCGGGCCTGCGCATCGAAGACATCCGCGCCGAGGCGCAATGCCTGGTGCGTCTCATCCCGGCGCCCGCCGACTTCGGCTGGAAACCGCGGCGCGGCAGTGGCGGCGTGCACGTCGTCGGCACCAAGTTCGGTGCGGGTGTGGAGGAGGAGTCCGAGAGCCTCGTCGACACGATCGTGACCGCCACGAAGAACCCCGTCGTCGACCCGATCGACTACACCGTCACCCGCTTCACGCAGCACTGAGTGCGTCGCGCCGGTCATCCTGACGACACCGTCGCGACACGCCGGCGCGGCGTCGGCGGCGGCGTTTAGACTTGGTACCCAAGCCGAGACAGCCGGAGACTCAGTGCCCTCGAACGACTCCTTCGTGCATCTGCACGTCCACAGCGAATACTCGATGCTCGACGGTGCGGCCCGCGTGAAACCCCTGATCGACGCGGCGAACGAACAGGGCATGCCGGCCGTCGCCATCACCGACCACGGCAACGTCTTCGGTGCGTTCGACTTCTGGAAGACGGCCACCGAGGCCGGCATCAAGCCGATCATCGGCACCGAGGCCTACCTCACCCCGGGCACCCATCGCGGCGACAAGACGCGCGTGCGCTGGGGCAACGGCGGGGGAGACGACGTGTCGGGCGCCGGTGCCTACACGCACATGACGCTGCTCTCCGAGACGACGGAGGGCATGCACAACCTCTTCCGGCTCTCGTCGAAGGCCAGCATCGAGGGGTACTACTTCAAGCCGCGCATGGACCGCGAGCTCCTCAGCACCTACAGCAAGGGCCTCATCGCCACCACCGGATGCCCGTCCGGGGAGATCCAGACCCGCCTCCGGCTCGGGCAGTACGACGAAGCGCTGAAAGCCGCATCCGATTTCCGTGACATCTTCGGCAAGGAGAACTTCTTCTGCGAGATCATGGACCACGGTCTCGAGATCGAGCGGCGCATCATGACCGACCTGATCCGGCTCGCCAAGGAGCTCGACCTCAAGCTCGTCGCCACCAACGACCTGCACTACACCCACGCGCACGACGCCACGAGCCACGCCGCGCTGCTGTGCGTGCAGTCGGGTTCGACCCTCAGCGACCCGAACCGCTTCAAGTTCGACGCCGACGAGTTCTACCTCAAGTCGGCCGCCGAGATGCGGCAGCTCTTCCGCGACCACCCCGAGGCCTGCGACAACACCCTCCTCATCGCCGAGCGCTGCGAGGTCGCCTTCGACACCAGCGCCAACTACATGCCGCGCTACCCGGTGCCGGAGGGGGAGACCGAGGCCACCTGGTTCGAGAAGGAGGTCGAGGAGGGTCTCAAGCAGCGCTACCCGAACGGCATCAGCCAGGAGGTGCGCGAGCGCGCCGACTACGAGGTGGGCGTCATCAAGAGCATGGGCTTCCCGGGCTACTTCCTCGTGGTGGCCGACTTCATCAACTGGTCCAAGCGCAACGGCATCCGTGTCGGCCCGGGTCGTGGTTCGGGCGCGGGCAGCATGGCGGCCTACGCCATGCGCATCACCGACCTCGATCCGCTCGTGCACGGCCTCATCTTCGAGCGGTTCTTGAACCCCGACCGTGTGTCCATGCCCGACTTCGACGTCGACTTCGACGACCGGCGCCGCGGCGAGGTGATCAAGTACGTCACCGAGAAGTACGGCGACGAGCGCGTGGCGCAGATCGTCACCTACGGGACCATCAAGGCCAAGCAGGCGCTGAAGGACTCCGGCCGTGTGCTCGGCTTCCCGTTCAGCATGGGCGAGAAGCTCACCAAGGCGATGCCGCCGCCCATCATGGGCAAGGACATCCCGCTCTCCGGCATCTTCGACAAGGCGCACCCGCGCTACAAAGAGGCCGTCGACATCCGCACCGTCATCGAGTCCGACCCCGAGGCGCGCACCGTCTTCGACACGGCGCTCGGCATCGAGAACCTGAAGCGCCAGTGGGGCGTGCACGCCGCCGGCGTCATCATGTCGAGCGACCCGCTGATCGACATCATCCCGATCATGAAGCGGGAGCAGGACGGCCAGATCGTCACCCAGTTCGACTACCCGGCGGCCGAGTCGCTCGGCCTCATCAAGATGGACTTCCTGGGGCTCCGCAACCTACGACCATCAGGCTACGCCCGTAGAAGGCGCTGAATCACAGCGATGGACGGGGGTTCAATTCCCCCCATCTCCACGATGGTCACTGGTGCACGCTGCTTGTCGCCTCCCCG
>BADC01000348.1 GCA_000333435.1 Corynebacterium-like bacterium B27
CGCGCTGATCAACCTCGCGGTGCCTGCTGCCGGCCGCCTCCCCGCGCTGGCACCGGTGCTGGTGGGCCTCGTCGCGGTGGCAGCCGGATTCGTCATGGTCGGAACGCGCCGGGGCGGGGCTCGCTGGGTGGGCGCGACCTACGTCGCGGGGTTGGCCACTCTCGCCGCCTTCCTGCTGCCGGGGGCGGAGGTGACCGACGGGTCGACGGTCGCGGCGGTGACGATGCTGTCCTCGCTCGCCATCCCGTCGCTCCTCGTCGCGGTGGCGGGCGGCGGCGCGGCCGGGAGTCGTGGCGGTTCGGGAAGGCGTGGGGGAGTGCATCCGCTCGTCGCCGCGGCGGCAGGGGTGCCCGTGCTCGTGCTCGCGGTCGTGGTGAGCGTGCCGTTCGGGCGCACGGCGTTCGTGGGGATCGCGGTCGTCGGCGGGTGGCTGGGGCTGGCGCTCGCGGGCTGGTGGCTGACCCGGAGCGCCCTCCGCGTCGAGACCGGACTCGAGCGATTGCGGCAGGGCTATGCCGCAGAGCGCCGGTCGACCGAGGCCGAGGCGGAGCTGCGCTACGGGGCCCGAGTGCTGCACGACACGGTGCTGGCCACGCTGTCGCTCATCGCGCACTCCGGCGAGGGGGTGCCGCCCGACCGCCTGCGCGCCCAGGCCGCCACCGACAGCGCGGTGCTGGCGCGGCTGCGCACGGAGGGCACGTTGTTCGCGCCCGCGCCCGCGCCCGTGCCTTCGCCGTCGCCCGGGCGCGCGCCCGGCTCGGCGGTCGACGCGGTCTCCGCGCGCGCCGCAGCCCCGTCGCCCTCGGTGCCGACGCAGAGTGTGCGGGCGCAGGTCGAGAGCCGGTTCGCCGCGCCCGGTTTCACAGTGGTCTGGCACGGTGTCGAGCGGGTCGATGCAGCCGCGACGCAGCTCGACGCGCTCGTTCGCGCGGTGGCCGAATGTCTCGAGAACGCGCGTCGGCACTCCGGGGAGTCCCGCGCCGAGGTGACGGTCACGCACGACGAGCGGATGGTGCGCGCCGTCGTCACCGACACCGGGATCGGCTTCGATCGGGCGGCCGTACCGCGCGGGCGGCTGGGCGTGGCGGAGTCGGTGGAGGCGCGCATCCAGGCCGTCGGGGGCTCGGCTCGCGTGTTCTCGTCGGTCGGTCGCGGAACGACGGTGCTGCTCGAGGTGCCGCGATGAGCGCGGTGCGCCGGGGCGCGGGCGACGACCCGGTGGCTCGAGCTGTCGCGACGAGTTCGCCGGGCACCGGCACGCTGGCGCAGCTGATTGCGGCCTACCACGACGGACCGGTCGCCATCGGCCGGCTGCGCACGCGCATCCGGCAGGACCGCAACCTGAGCGCCGGGTACCTCGGCCTCGGCTTCGCGCTGCTGGGTGCTCTGGTGTTCGTGCGCGGTCTCGCGTCGCTCGGCTGGTCGTGGTCGGACGGCCCCGCGCGCTGGCTCTCGCTCGTCGCCTGGGCCGTGCTGGCCGTGGCGTTCGCCGGAGTGGTGCTGACCGGGCGGCGACGCGGTGGCGTGCTGCCCGCCCGGGTGGCGGCCCTGCTCGAGGTGGCCGGGCTGTTCGCCGTGATCGCCGACCTGTTGGCCTTCCTGGCCGGCGGATCGGGAGCGCCGTTCTACCCGACCGCCGTCATCGGCTTCGGCGCGTGCCTGCTCGCCTGCCTGCCGCTGCAGTCGCTGCGGCGCAGCGTCATCGGCGCGGTGGTGCTGGCGGCGAGCGGATGCGCGACCGTGGCGATCGGCTGGATCGCCGACCCCGCGAGCCTCTCGGCCGGGATCACCGGCCTGCTGCTCGGACTGACGCCGGTGGTGGCCGGGATCACGATGATCCATGCCGCCGACCGGTACCTCGGCCGCCGGATCGAACAGGCGGTCACCGAGAGCCTCATCACGGCACCCGCGGTGGGGCTCGGAGTGACGGCGGCCTCGGAGCTGCGGCGGCTGGACGGCGACGCCGAGCGCCTCCTGGCAGAGGTCGCGGCGTTGCAGCCCGGGCAGCACATCGACGCCGCCACGGCCGCTCGGGCGGAGCAGCTGAGCGACGAGCTGCGGCAGGCGCTCGTGACCGATCACGAGCAGACCTGGCTACAGATCGCGCTGACCGAGTCGGAGCATCTGCGACGCACCGTGCGCGTGATCGATCCGGCACTGCTCGCCGCCCGGCTTGAGCCCGAGCAGCGGGGGAACCTGCTCGCCCTCACCTGGCTGTGCGTGGCGCACGCCGCCGCCCCCGCGCTCGACCTCACCTTCCTTCCGGCAGGGGAGCACACGGCGCCGACCGTCGTGTTCTCCCTGGTGGGCACCCATCGTCGCGGTATCGACCCCGCGGTCTGGCCGCTGTTCGCCCGCCTCGGGCGTCACACCGTCGACCTGGCGGCCGACCGCGCCCTGGTCATGGTCGAGCTCCCCTGACGCTGCCTGCGAATCACCTCTTCCGCCGGGGGCACCGAGCGAGGATGATGTTGCCCGTCGGCGCAACGGGGCGAGCGGAACGAGGGTGCCATGGCGCGCAACTACATGAGGGTCGTCGTGCGGAACGAATCCGGTGCCACCCTCCATCTCAAACACGCCGCCACCTCCGGCGACTGGACCCCGGGCGGCTGGACCCCGGCGAGCTTCATCGACACCCCGCCGGGCAACGACCTGCAGTGGCAGGCCGAGGGCGACTCCGCGCTCGGTGTCGCCCTGAGCGGCGTGGAGGCCCGCGCCTGGTACGACGTCGTGGCGCCCGACGGCACCGTGGCGGGCGAGCTCTACATCTTCGCCGACAGTCCCTGGGTCGAGTCGCAGTACGGCAACACCTTCCACGTGCACGCCCCCGCCGGCTACTACGCCGCCTACGTCGACGCCGACGGCCAGAAGCGCGGCAACCGAGCCCAGCTCGAGATCGTGTTCCGCGACACCGCCCGGGTGTCGGTGCCGGGCTTCACCCCGTCGGTGAACGGCTTCGGCTTCTCCAACACCTGGAGCGGCGACCTCCCCGTCGTCACCCTCGGCTGGGTGTGGAACCGGATGCGCGAGGCACTGCTCCGCAACGACTCCGGCTTGCTCGATCTCGGCATCGGCGGTGACATCGTCGACACCCTCGGTATCGGCACCGTGCCCGAGGAGTGGTTGCCCATCACCCACGCCGACAGCGGACTCTGCGGCGGCATGACCTACACGGTCATGGACTATTTCCTGGCCGGCCGGCTCCCCGACGTCCCCGCGGTGGAAGACGGCTCCTTCGTCTCGCCCGACTCGCCGGACGACCCGCTGTTCCGCTACGTCCGCGACCGCCTGCTCGAGAGTTTCGACGTGAACGGGCGGGGCATCCGCTGGCTGTCCTACTCGTCGCCGCTGTATCCCGACGACGACGAGGGCGCGCTGCAGACCCTCGGGGTCGCGAAAGGCAAATCGTGGGTCACCTACCGCG
>BADC01000347.1 GCA_000333435.1 Corynebacterium-like bacterium B27
CGCGTTGCTGCCAACGGCGCACGAGCTGGGCATCCGCGTCATCGTCGACCTGGTGCCGAACCACACCTCGTGGGATCACCGGTGGTTCCAGGAGGCTCTCGCCGCGCCCGAGGGGAGCCCCGAGCGGGCCCGCTACATCTTCCGCGACGGCAAGGGCCCGAACGGCGACGAGATGCCGAACAACTGGGAGTCGGTGTTCGGCGGCCCGATGTGGGAGCGCGTCACCCGGCCCGACGGCACGCCCGGCCAGTGGTACCTGCACATCTTCGACAAGTCCCAGCCCGACCTCGACTGGCAGAACCCCTGGGTGCGCGAGCAGTTCCACGGCATCCTGCGCTTCTGGCTCGACCGCGGGGTCGACGGGTTCCGGGTGGATGTCGCGCACGGCCTCATCAAAGAAGACGGCCTGCCGGACTACACGCCCCCCGCCGATGCGGGGAGCATGGGCGGCGGCACCGTCGGGCTGGAGCCGGAGATCTCGGCCGACGCATCCGAAGACCCGCCAACCCCGCCCTACTGGGCGCAGGACGGCGTGCACGAGATCTTCCGCGGCTGGCACGAGGTGCTGAGCGAGTACGAGGGCGACCGGGTGCTCTGCGCCGAAGCGTGGGTGGAGCCGCTGACGAAGCTGGCGCGCTGGGTGCGGCCCGACGAGATGCAGCAGGCGTTCAACTTCACCTACCTCTCGGCCGGGTGGTCGGCGACGGAGCTGCGGCGGGTCATCGACACCTCCATCGCCGCCTTCGCGACGGTGGGCGCCCCGAGCACCTGGGTGCTGTCGAACCACGACGTCGTGCGCCACGCCTCCCGGCTCGCGCTCACCGCCGAGAACCCGCAGGGGCACGGCATCGGGCCGAAGTCGCCCGGGCTGCCCGACCCCGTGCTCGGCCTCCAACGCGCGCGGGCGGCGACCGCGCTCATGCTCGCCCTGCCGGGGAGCGCCTACATCTACCAGGGCGAAGAGCTCGGT
>BADC01000346.1 GCA_000333435.1 Corynebacterium-like bacterium B27
GGTGATGATCATGGACTGCTCTGTCCTCGCGCGCTCGATGCGTGCCAGGAGGAGATCGAACGATTCGAGCTGATCATCACGGCCGACAACCGCTTGCGGCTCGGCCCCCGCGTGGGGAGTGTAAGGATTGCTCAGCGCATGCATGGCGCGATATTAGTAGCTTTATAACGCTTTATTGAAATCGTATAAAGCACTGAAAAGTTCCTAAAGCAGTCTGACGAATGTCATTCGTTCAGAGGTACTTGCGAGGGAGGATTGGACAATGAGCCAGTCACAGTCGGGGGTCGCGCCAGGTCCACAACGCGGGGTCGCGGGTCGGCGGGTGGTCGTCGCGGGTGCCACGAGCGCGTCGGGGATCGCGGCCTGCCGCGCGCTCGCGGACGCCGGGGCGACGGTGGTCGCGGTGGGGTCGAACCCCGAGCGGCTCGACCACCTCGCACTCGAGGTCGCGGGGATCGGCACCGAGCTGTGCGACCTGGCCGACAGCGCGGCGGTCGACGCACTCGCCCTGCGGCTGATCGCCTCGGGTCCGGTCGACGGACTGGTGCACCTCGTGGGCGGCTGGGTCGGCGGCAAGGGCATAGCGGGCCAGACCGACGAGGGCTGGGCCGCGATGGAGCGCTCGTTCCGCACGCTGCGCAACACCACTCGCGCGTTCTACCCGGCCTTGGTGGCCTCCGAGGCCGGTCGTGTCGCGGCCGTCTCCTCCACCACGGTTGACGCACCGACCGCGTCCGGCGCCGACTACACCGCCGCCAAGGCCGCAGCGGAGTCGTGGCTGCGCTCGGTCGCGCACGGTTTCCGCGCCGACCAGGGCGAGGACTCGTTGCGCGCCGCCGCCACCGTCTTCGTGGTGAAAGCCCTCGTCGACGACCGGATGCGCGCCGAGTCCCCCGAGAAGACCTTCGCCGGCTTCACCGACGTCGCCACCCTGGCGTCGGCGGTGGTGGCCCTCTGGGACGCCCCGGCCGGCGAGCTCGACGGCGCGCGCATCCGCCTCCCCTGATCGACACGGACGCGGACGCGGACGCGGCTCAGGTGGCCTGCGGGGGGCGCAGACTGGCGAGGAGCTCCTCCACCAGCGCGTCCCATTCGGCGCGGCCCCTCGCGTCAAGCTTTCCGCCCGTGCGCCGGAACCAGTGCCGGCCGATCACCACGAGGCCCGCCGTCAGGAATTGCACCAGCAACTCCGAACTCAGCGGGTTGGCGCCCGGGTTGCGGTCGTGGACGTCGTGGATGAGGTCACCGGTCGCTCGTTCGAGGGCGGCTTGGGGAGAGCATCCCCCGCTTGGCGCCCTTGCTGCCAGGAGCACCGAGAGTCTGCACGACGGCGACGATCACGGGCGGGATGTCGGTCGACCGCACCGCCCGCGCGATGTCCTCGTACACCGACCCGGCAGACGCCGACGCGGGCGGGTTCGACCGGATGGCGTTGCGGAACTGGTCCACCACCACCAGGATGTCGGTCTCGCAGACGGCGACGAGCACGTCGTCGAGCGAGGCGAAGTGGTTGAACACGGTGCGCCGCGCGATGTCGGCCCGGTCGGCCAGCTCGTCGACGCCGAAGGTCGGTCCCCCGCGTTCGCGGATCAGCTCCCGGGCAGCGGCGAGGATCGCGTCGCGGTGGCGCGCCTTGAGCGCCGCCCGACGATCCACTCCGCTGCTCATCACCACAGGCTATCCGCTCCGATCGCCGGGCCTGTGTCGAGCGTCGATGCCGCGGTTCACAGCGCGAGGGCGTCGAGGATGAACCGGTGGATGCGCACCATCGCGCGCCGCCCCTCCGGGGCCGGCAGCTGGATGAAGCCGTGCGCGCCGCCGGCGACCTCGACCAGCTCGGTCGCCACCCCGTCCTCGACGAGCTGGCGGTGCACGGCGCGCGCATCCTCCAGCAGCGAGTCGTGCGTACCCACGAGCACGAGCGTCGGCGGGAAGCCCGCGAACGAGCCGAACACCGGCGACACGAGCGGGTCGTCGAGCTCCAGCGCACCGGCGTAGAGACGGGCACTGCGCGTCAGGCCCTCCCGCGTGAGCACATCCCGCCCCCGGTTGAGGTCGTAGCTGGCGCTCGTCTGGGTGAGGTCGGCCCAGGGCATGACGGCGGCCACGACGGCCGGCATCGGCAGACCCTCGTCGCGGATGCGCTGCGCGAGGGAGAGGGCGAGCCCGCCGCCCGCCGACTCCCCGACGATCGCGATCGGGCCGCTGCCGATCAGCGACCGATAGACGGCGAGCGCGTCGTCCACGGCGGCGGGGTACGGATGCTCCGGCGCCAGCCGGTAGTCGACGCTGACGATGTCGACGGGGTGGCGCCGGGCGAGGTCGGAGTGCGCGCGGCCGAAGGTGGCGCTCCCGCCGACGTAGGCGCCACCGTGCACGTGCAGCACCCGGGCCGCGGCGGCGCCCGCCGTGAAACGGCGAACGGGTACGCCGTCGATGACCTCGTGGAGCTCCTGCACCCCGCGAGCGATCTTCAGACGGTTCTCGACGCCCTGCGTGATCTCCCGCGACCGCTCGAGGGTCGGCGCCGACTTCGCCATCCGCTTGCTCATCGAGAGCATGAGGCCCTGCGTGGCCCGGAGACGAAGGCTCCCGGCGGCGGATGCGTCGCCGTCGATCGAACGCACCCGCACGAAGAGCCCGAGCAGGGCGAACACGAGGCTGAGTGCACCGCAGATCGCCCAGACCGCGATGAACTGCACGGCGGATGACCCGTCCACCGTCAGCGAGGCCATCACGAACGCGAAGAATGCGCCCGCGACGGCTCCGGCGGCGGCACGCGCCGTGTTGTACAGGCCCGAGGCGATGCCCACCGCATCCGCCGGCGCCATGCGCACGATGACGGCGGGGACGACGCTGAGCAGCAGCCCGTTGCCGAGTCCGGTGATGACGGCAGCCGTCAGGAAGACGACCACGGATCCGGCCGACAGGAGCAGCAGGAGGTAGGCGCCCGCGACGAGCACGCCGGAGATGAAGATGGTGGCTCGCACGCCGAGGATGCGGGCGACCCGATCTCCGCTGAAGGCCGTCACGATGGTGCCGACGGTCGTGAGGATCACGATGAGTCCCGCGGTGGCGGGCGTGAACCCCAGCCCGAAGCCGTCGACTGCGGGGTCGGACAGCGCGAAGACGGTCGTCGCCGTCGTGCTGCCGAAGAACTGCGCGCCGCCGAGGAACGCGATGAGCAGCGGCAGTCCGACTCCGCCCCTGGTCAGCACGGCCATGTCGACGAGGGGGCTGCTCACCCGGTTCTCGACGAGCACCCACACGACCAGCAGCACGAGACCGACGCCGATGCCGATGAGTGTGCGCGGGTCGGTCCAGCCCCACGCCGGCGCGTTGGCGAAGGCGCCCAGAGTGGTCAGGAGGCCGATGCCGAGCAGACTCGCCCCCGCCCAGTCGACGCCGCCGGATGCGCGCACCTTCGTCTCCTTGACGAAGAAGATGAGCCCCGGCACGCACGCGCCGATGACCAGAACGGGTATCCACAGCGTCGGCCCGAGATCACCGAACGCCTGCAGCACCAGCCCGGCGCCGATGCCGCCGAGAGCACCGCCGATCGTCGCCGAGCCGACCAGGCTGCCGACCGCCTTGCCGGAGGATTCGCCCGCCCGCTCCCGCACGATCGCGAACGACAGCGGGAGGAACGCGGCAAGCGGCGCTTGCAGTGCGCGGCCGGCGAGGAGGACGCCGTACGAGGGGGCGAGGGCGATGAGCGCCGTGCCGAGGGTGACCGCGATCGCCGCGTAGATCGACAGCCTGCGGTGGCCGTACACGTCGCCGAGCTTCGCGAGGATGGGCACGAGGACGACCGTGGCGAGCATGTAGATCGCGTTGACCCAGTTCAGCGCCGCGGTGCTCACGGCGAACTCCCGGCCGATCTCGCTCAGCAGCACGATGTACCAGGCGCTGAGGAGTCCGGTGGCGAACTGCAGGAACGGGAGGAAGCCCAGCGCCGCTCGCGGCGAGGCGGCGGGACGCGGTTCGGCCGGGCGCGGCTCGGCGGGACGCGGTTCGGCGGGGCGATCTGACATCGGTGTCTCCGATCGGTTCACGGTCTGCCGCGACACCGTGCCGGACCATGCCGGGTCGGCTCGCGATTGATAGTTACACTAAGTGCATCGTTACCCTCAGTGCAACCATCAATCGCGGCCGCAATCCTCGGCCGGTTAGGCGTCCGCCGCCAGCTCGTCGATGGCGCTCTGGATGAACGCCGCGACCTCCTCAGGGTGACTCTGCATGGCGAGGTGCGGCGCATCGAGCTCGATCTGGCGGCGCATCCCGGCGCGGGTGTACCCGAAGCGCTCGACGTCGGGGTTGATGGTGTGATCGGCGCTCGACACGATGCCCCACGCGGGCTTCGTCTTCCACGCCGCGACCGGCGCGGCCTCCGAGAAGGCGACGGCCGCGAGGGGGCGCTGCGACACCGCCAGCACCTGCGTCCGCTCCTCCGGCACTCCGCCGGCGAACACGGCGGGGAAGGCGTCGATCTTCACCGAGACGTCGGTTCCCGGTTCGGCGCCCTCGATCGGGTACGGCGAGTACACGAGGTTGGCAGCGAGCTCCGAATCCGGGAAGCCGCCCTGCAGCTGGCCGAGACTCTCCCCCTCGTCGAGCGCGTAGCCGGCCACGTAGACGAGTCCCACCACGTTGTCCGCGGCACCGGCGACGGTGATGACCGCCCCGCCGTAGGAGTGCCCGGCGAGCAGCACCGGCCCGTCGATCTGCTCGACGAAGGAGCGGATGTAGGCCGAGTCGCCGATGAGACTGCGGTTGAACACCGGCGGAACCAGCACCGTGTGCCCTGCGTCCAGCAGCGCACGGGTGACGGGGGCCCAGCTCGCGGCATCGGCGAAGGCGCCGTGGACGAGCACGATGGTGGGGCTGTCGGTCATGTTCCTCTTCTTTCTGTCAGGCAAGGAGTCGTGCGGATGCTCGGCGCACCGCTGATCGGTGCTGTCACTGTGCCTCGCAGCGGTGCGAGCAGCGCGAGGTTTGCGCATCCGGTGGCGAAGCGTGCAGAAAAAGCCGATTCTGCCGACCCGTTTCCCGGCAGCCCGACAGCGAGGGCCCGAGTCTGTGGAATCATCGATCCACGAACCCCACCGCTCACGAGGAGGGCACGTGCGCCTGCCGTCCAACCCCGCCTGCGTGCTCGTGCAGATGAGCGCGAAGACACTCCTCGACGTCCCCGCCTACCGCCGCATGTCCCGGCAGCAGTTCGGCGACCTGGCCATGTCGCGCATCGCCTCGGTGCCGCAGAGCGTCACGGCGCTGCTCGACGAGGTTCCCGCTCAGGCGGCCGAGTGCGTTCAGGTGCAGCTCGTGCACACGGGCTCGCTGATCCTGGAGCAGGACGACCGGCAGACGAGCGTTCCGGCCGGCGGCATCGTCGTATACGACGTGAGCAGGCCGTTCGAGTTCGTGTATCCGGAGGAGTTCCGCACCACGATCGTGCAGCTGCCCGCCTCCGCCACGGGAGCGTCGTCGGGCCTCATCGCCGGCCTGACGACGAGCGGCGTCACTCGGCACTCGGCTGCCGGTGCGGTGCTGAGCGGTCTGCTGCGGGGGGCGGATGCGCAGAGCGGAGACCTCGGCGAGAACAGCCGCACTGCGCTGTCACGCGCCATCGTCGACGCGGTGCGGATGCTGACGCGGGAGTATGCGGGCGAGGTCGGCACCCTCGACTCGGCCCGGGCGTGTCTGGCCGAGGCGGCGCGCACCGTCGTGCGCCGGCAGCTCGGCGATCCGGGCCTTTCGGCGCTCGCGATCGCGCAGCAGCTGCACGTCTCGGTGCGCACCCTCCACGCGGCGTTCGAAGACGAGCGGGAGACACTCGGCCAGACGGTGCGGCGTCTGCGGATCGACCGCGCCCGGCACCTGCTCGAGACGACGACGCTTCCCGTGCGGCGGATCGCCGAGAGCATCGGCTACCTCGATGTCACGCACTTCATCCGCACCTTCAAGACGGGGGAGGGCGTGACGCCGGCGCAGTGGCGACGACGACGGGTCGGGGCGGCAGAGGAGTCCGGCGGGGCCGGCGTGGGACAGATCCCCGCCGGACGCCGCGGCGCCCCGCCCGTGTCCGACGGCGCGCGATCGTGATGCGCGGTGCGCCGGTGCCGGAGACGGTGCGGGTGGTGGCGCCGGGCGGGCTGGGGCTCGCGGATGCGTCCTGGGTTCACGTGATGGGCACCACCCTCCGGCTCGTGCCGCGCCCGGTCGACGACACCGACGATGCACCGCGGGCAGGCGCCCGCCCACCTGCGGACGCGGGGTTCGACACCGAAGCCCTCTGGCTCACCCGGGCGGAGCGTGCCGTGCTCGAATGGGTGCCCCTCGACGGAACGCGGGGGCTGGGCGCGGCCGTCGCCGCCGTGCTCGGGAGCATCCTGTCGCCGCACGCCGGCGCATCCGTCGCGCTGCTGCGACACCAGGCGCTCGTGACGGTGCGCGGGCTGCTCTCGGCGGCGGCGAACGAACGCATCGAGGCCCACGCGGCTCCGGCGACGCCCGGCCAGCAGCTGGTGGTGCGGGCGATGCAGGTGGTGAACGCGCGCCTCGACGACCCGTCGCTCACCAGCACCGCGGTGGCCGACCAGCTCCGCGTGTCGCTGCGCACCCTCCAGGCGGCGTTCCGCGAGTCGGAGGCCGCGCTGACGCCGTTCATCGGTGCGCTGCGGCTGGAGCGGGCGCGGCTCGAGGTATCGGCGCTCCAGACGCTCACCCGGTCGGATGTGGCGGCCGTGGGGGCGAGGTGGGGCTTCCGCGGCGCCGCGCACTTCGCTCGCGCCTACGAGCGCCGCTATGGGGCGCGCCCGGGCGCGCTCGCCGCGGAGGTCAGTCGACGCGGGTGACCGACAGGGCGTAGATCGTCGGCTCGCCCTCGTGCCGGAGCGTCGTGACGAGGCCGGCAACGGGGATGACCGCGTCGAACGCGATGGTGGCGTTGCTGCACGTGGCGCCGTCGCCGGCGGTCGCACCGTCGATCGTCGTCACCGTGGCGGTGATCGTCCCCTCTCCGCGACAGGCGAGCTGCAGCTGGTAGCTTCCGGGTTCGAGGGTCTCGTCGGTCGATACCAGCTGGCGGGCCGAGTGCTCGCTCATCCAACCCGACGAGCTGTTGCGATGGCCCGGTGATCCGGCTGCTGGCACCGCTTCGCGCGCCCACGCCGGGATGTCGTCGGCGGGCATCGGCAGCCGCGCCTCCTCGGCGGCGGCACGGGGGTCGGGCGTCGCGGTGAGGCCGGGCTCCGGAATCGATGAGATGCCCGGCGACGGCGTCGAGGCGGCGGTCTGCGCGCCGGACCCTCCCCCGGCAACGCAGGAACTCAGCGTCCCGGCGAACACGATCGCGGCTGCGACCGGGCCGGCGGTGCGGATGGCGGTGGTCATCGTGGCGTTCATGCCCATGCACCGTAGACGCCGAACATCGAAGCGTCATCCGAGCGGCCGACGCACGTCGGTGCTATGGGCACGGGCGGCAGGCGCCGCTCAGCGGTTGTCGACCACCGACATGAAGCCGGCGAATGCGAAGATCGCGGGCACGACGTAGAGCAGCACGAGCGCCAGAATCCAGCCGACCAGGCCGAGAACGGGCCAGAGACCGCGACTGCGGTAGCCGTTGCCGAGCCGACGGCCGTCGGGCCCGATCATCCTCGTCGGGCGCCGGTGCCGGCCTTCAACCCGGTCGTCGCGATAGCCGCCGGCCTGCTTGACCAGACGCGGCACCACGCCGTTCAGCACTGTCTCGGCGCGCTGCCATGCGGCTGGGTCGGAGAAGTCCGCAGCGAACGGGGTGGAGAACACCACCCGATCGTCGATGATCTCCACGTCGAACCCCGCCGCGTGGTCGATGAGCGCGGCCATCACGTCGGGCGTGAGCGCGTAGAGGGCGTCGGTGCCGTAGCCCGACGGCGCGTAGGCGGCGAAGTGACGGTCGAAATCGCCCTCGAGCGAGAGCCGCTGGCGGCGGTCGACGCTTGTCGGCAGGTCTCCGGCCGACCGGCCGTTCGCGAGGGCGTCGAGGTAGAGGTGCGGCAAGGGCGAGGGGAGGGTCGCCGCGAGATAGCCGCGGGTCACGGGCTTTCCGTGCAGGCCGGTGCGGAACACCAGGTTGCCGAACTCCACCTGCTCGCCATTCCGCGCCACGAAACGCGGGTAAGCGGATGCGCGCCGTGTCGGTTGCGCGATCAACACGGGCAACGGCGACCGGGCGCTCGGCCGTGACTGGAAACCGTTGGCCAGGGCTGTCAGCGTCTGCCGCCACTCCGCCAGGCGCGCCTTCGGCGACGGCGGGCGTCGCGCCCAGCGCCGCAGCAGCACCGCGCCGGCGACCGCGGCGGCGAGAACGAGTACGGCGATAGCGAGGTCGCGCCAGTCGGCCGCACGGGTGTGATTGTCGCCGTACCCGTCGACCCGGATGCCGATCACCATGAACACCACGAAGCAGTACCAGAGGATGAGGCTCCACACGATGTGCACGAGCATCTGACGCCACGTGGGAACCCACGCCGGGCGGCCGGTGTGCCGCTGCGTCGCCATCGCCGCCGCCACGTCGGCCGGCGCGGCGCTGAGCCAACGGGTGTCCAAGCCGATCCGGTCCGTCGGCAGGGGGCGGCGCGTCTCGGGCATGCTCTTCACCGTACCGAGTCGCCACGGTCACGGCTCGTCGACCGGTGCGGCGCCGCCCTGCGCATCCGGAGCCGAAATCGGCGTGCTGCGCGCGAACTTCACCGTTTCGCCTGCAGACCCACGCGGCGAGCGCCGGATGCGCGGTGCCGGTTTGAGAGACTGGGAGGGTGACCGAGACCTCCGCCGCCCCCACCCTGCACGACCGCGAGTATCGGGGGTTCGCCTCCGACAACTACGCCGGGGCGCACCCCGAGGTGCTCGCGGCGATCGCCGCCGCGAACGGCGGGCACCAGATCGCCTACGGCGAAGACGTCTACACCGCCGAGTTGCAGAATGTGGTGCGGCAGCACTTCGGGGGCCAGGCGGAGGCGTTCCCGGTGTTCAACGGCACGGGCGCCAACGTCATCGGTCTGCAGTCGATGCTGCCGCGTTGGGGTGCGGTGGTGTGCTCGACGACCGCGCACATCCACACCGACGAGAACGCGGCACCCGAGCGCGTCGCCGGGCTGAAGCTCCTCACCGTGCCCACACCCGACGGCAAGCTCACCCCCGAACTCATCGATCTCGAGGCGTGGGGCTGGGGCGACGAGCACCGGGCGCAGCCACTCGCGGTCTCGATCACGCAGACCACCGAGCTCGGCACGGCCTACACCGCCGACGAGATCGCGGCCATCGCCGACCACGTGCACGAGCGCGGCATGAAACTGCACCTCGACGGCTCGCGCATCTCGAACGCCGCGGCCTCGCTCGGGCTGCCGCTGCGGGCGTTCACCACGGATGCGGGGGTCGACGTGGTCTCGCTCGGCGGCACCAAGAACGGGCTGCTGTTCGGCGAGGCGGTCGTGGTGCTGAATCCCGCGGCGGTGGATGGTATTCCGTTCCTGCGCAAGCTCGACATGCAGCTGGCGTCGAAGATGCGCTTCGTCTCGGCGCAGCTGATCGCGCTCTACGGCGGCGACCTGTGGTTGCGCTCGGCCTCGCACGCCAACGCGATGGCACAGCGGCTGCGCCAGGCCGTGGCCTCTCTGCCGGGGGTGACGCTGACGCAGGAGACCCAGGCGAACGCGGTGTTCGCGATCGTGCCGCCCGGGGTGGCCGACCGGCTGCGCGAGTCGTTCCGCTTCTACGACTGGAACCCGGCGACCGGCGAGGTGCGCTGGATGTGCGCGTTCGACACCACCGAGGCCGACATCGACGCCTTCGCGGCGGCGCTGCGGCGCGAACTCGGGGCGTAGGGCGGCTGCTCGGCGTCGTCCGCCGCGATTCTGCTCAACGGCGGCGGCGAGCCGCTCGGTTGAGCGCGGCGATCCGGCGCGAGGTCACGATCGCGACGATGCCGGCTGCCACGAAGACGGCGAGGCTCACGCCGAGCGTGATGTCGAGCACGACACCGGTCGCCGCGGAATGCTGGGGATAGAGGAACACCAGCGACGCGAGCGCGCCGAGCGCTCCGAACACCACCACGACGAGAGTTGCGAGGAACAGTCGCGAGAGACGGGTGTGCTGGGGGTTCATCGGGGCGATTCTAGTTGACGCCGATCAAGGATGTCCGTGCCGGTCACGGCTCGTCAGGAGGCGCCGGCGTGCAGCCCGAGGGCTCCGAGTTGCCGCTGATCGTGAAGTCCTGGCAGGTGAGGAACTTCGACTGGTTCACCCCCAGCAGAAAGGATGCGACGGCGATCGCCAGCACGGCGCCGATCACCACGAGACGGCGCGGCCACGAGATGTCCTCCGCGAACTCGGGCCAGATCATGCGCACGAGCACCCAGATGGCCGCCGGCACGCCCAGGATGCCCACGCCGATGCCGAGGAGCGTGACCAGCCCGACGGCAAAGTTGTCGTCGTTGCCGGTGTCGGAGACCACGAATTGCAGCACGAGCCACAGGCTCGGGATGAGCAGCGCCAGCGCCCGCCACACACGCGGTCTTCCCCGTGGCTGGATGAGCACCACGATGAACGCGCCGGTGGCGGCGGCCCAGACGGTGAGCATCTGGTCGAAGAAGAAATCGCCCCAGGCGCCGAGGGTGAACGCCGGCCACCACACGGCCACGCTCATGCCCACCACGATGACGCCGGTGATGCGCGAGCGCGCGTCGGTGCGACGCGCTTCGTGCGTGGCGGCCACCGCCGCGCTCTCATCCGCCGGAGTCGCTGCTCCCTCGTCGCCTGCCACGCGCTCACGGTATCACCCGGTGCGCCCGAGGCGAACGCCGGTTGCTTAATACCCCTAGGGGGTATAGTTTCGCACCATGAGTCACGAGTCCGAGCCCCAGTCGGCTGCCGCCGACCACAGCGCCCACGTCCACGCCGGCCACGACCACAGCGAGCACGCCGGGCATGACCACAGCGAGCACGCCGGCCACACCGGACATGACCACGACACGGGCGGGCATGGCGAGCACGACGGCGCGTCCCACGCCGGACACGACCACGCCGGGCACGGCCACGCCGGGCACGGCCACGCCGGGCACGGCCACGCCGGACACGACCACGCCGGGCACGGCGGCCACGACCACGCCGGGCACGGCGGCCACGACCACGCCGGGCACGGCGACCACGTCGGGCAGTTCCGCCGCCTCTTCTGGGTGATGCTCGTGCTCGCCGTGCCGGTGGTCGCCTTCAGCTCGACCTTCTCGATGATCGTCGGCTACCGCATCCCCGAGTCCGGCTGGACCACCTGGATCTCCCCCGTCCTCGGCACCGTCCTCTTCGTACTCGGCGGCCGCCCCTTCCTCTCCGGCGGGGTCGCCGAACTCCGCGCGCGCCAACCCGGCATGATGCTGCTCATCGCCCTCGCCATCACGGTCGGCTTCCTCGCCTCGTGGGGCGCCACCCTCGGCCTCCTCGACGAGCAGCTCGAGTTCTGGTGGGAGCTCGCCCTTCTCATCGTCATCATGCTGCTCGGCCACTGGATCGAGATGCGCTCCCTCGCCCAGACGACCTCCGCGCTCGACTCGCTCGCCGCCCTGCTCCCCGACGAGGCCGAGCGCATCGACCCTGACGGCTCGACGGAGACCATCCCGCCCGCCGACCTCCGCATCGGCGACCTGGTCATCGTGCGCCCGGGCGGCCGGGTACCCGCCGACGGCGAGATC